>CALIZB010000001.1 GCA_938028625.1 uncultured Bacteroidia bacterium
GCAGAAAAAGTAAAAAAAGCCAAATTGATACTTGTATCTGCTATTTCACCTACACCTGCGGGTGAAGGAAAAACCACTACGTCTATTGGGTTAAGTGAAGCCTTAAATCGTATTGGTAAAAAAACCATAGTAGCTTTGAGAGAACCTTCTCTCGGTCCTGTTTTTGGAATAAAAGGCGGTGCCACAGGTGGAGGTTATGCGCAAGTAATACCTATGGAAGATATTAACCTGCACTTTACGGGAGACATCTCCGCAGTAGAAAAAGCCCATAACTTACTCTCCGCTTTGATAGATAATAACCTTCAAAATAAAGTATATTCTCTCAACCTTGACCCAAGAACTGTTCTCTGGAAAAGAGTAATGGATATGAATGACCGTTCTTTGCGAAAAATAATCATTGGATTAGGTGGGACAACTAACGGTATTCCAAGAGAAACAGGCTTTGACATTACGGTGGCTTCTGAAATAATGGCTATTTTGTGTTTATCTCAAAGTATTAGCGAACTGAAAGATCGCATTTCTAACATTCTGGTTGGATTTACGCAGGATAAAAAACCTGTTTTTGCCAAAGACCTCAAAGCGGCAGGGGCTATGGCAATTTTACTCAAAGATGCTATAAGACCTAATTTAGTGCAAACCTTAGAACATAACCCTGCTATCATTCACGGAGGACCTTTTGCGAATATCGCGCAGGGGACAAATAGCATAATAGCTACCAAGATGGCAATGTCTTTTGGGGAGTACGTTGTAACCGAAGCAGGTTTTGGCTTTGACTTAGGTGCAGAGAAATTTTTGAACATCAAATGCCCGTCTGCAAAGATTTCTCCTGATGCTATTGTGATAGTAGCTACGGTTAGAGCCTTAAAATATCACGGTGGAATAGCCTTACAAGACATTAAAATTCCTAATCCAGAAGCTGTAAAAAAAGGATGTGCTAATCTCAAAAAACATTTAGAAAATGCAAAAAAATATGGTGTCCCTGTTGTGGTTGCCATAAATGCTTTTCCTTCGGATACGCAAGAAGAGTATGCTATTATTCAGCAAGTTTGTGCGGAGATGGGTATAAAAGCAGTGCTTTCAGAAGTGTTTGCTAAAGGCGGAGAGGGTGGAGAGAACTTAGCGCATGAAGTAGTAAGACTTGTAACAGAAGAAAAATCTCACTACCGACCTTTATACAATTGGAATGATAATATAGAAAACAAGATAAACACTATTTGTACAGAGATATACGGTGCAAATGGTGTAAACTATACCTCACAAGCAGAAAAAGATTTACAACAGATTAAAGAATTAGGTTATACTCACTTTCCGATTTGTATGGCAAAAACACAATATTCTTTTTCTGATGACCCCAAAAAACTTGGCAGACCCCAGAACTTTGAAATTACTATTCGCGAAATCGCTATCGCCGCAGGGGCGCAGTTTATTATTCCTATTACAGGAGAAATTATGCGTATGCCTGGGCTATCCAGTATTCCAGCCGCAGAAAACATGGATATTGATGACAATGGAAAAATAACAGGATTGTTTTAACTTAAATTAGGCAAAAAGCTAACTCTATTATTTCATTTTTGCTTCAAAAACTCTACTAACAACCGCACACCTACACCTGTACCACCTCTACCTTTGTAAGATTGTGGAGCTTGTAAAAATGCAGGTCCTGCGATATCTAAATGTATCCAAGAATAGTTTGTAAAATGCTGTAAAAACTTGGCTGCGGTAATAGCTCCTGCGGTTCTACCCCCTATATTTTTCATATCTGCAATAGTGGATTTTAAGAGTTCGCCATACTCTTCCCATAAAGGAAATTCTACTACACGTTCATATACTTTTTCTGCTGCTTGTTTGAAGGTATTTTTTACGTTCTCCTCTGCGGTACTCATCATGGCAATACCAATATCGCCCACGGCTATCACAGCTGCGCCTGTTAAAGTAGCTAAATCAATCACTAATTCAGGATTGTATTGTTTAGCAAAATGAAGCGCATCGGCAAGAATTAACCTTCCTTCTGCATCAGTATTAAGTACTTCTACAAAAGTACCATCGTACATCTGAATAACATCACCGGGGGTATAAGCATTTTTGCCTGGTCTATTATCTGTTGCGGGAATTAAACCAATCACATGAACAGGAAGTTTTAACTGTGATATCGCGCAAAACGTACCTATAACTGCCGCCGCACCTGCCATGTCGCATTTCATGGTGTCCATGCCGCCTTCGGTAGGTTTTAGACTTAATCCGCCTGTATCATAAACCACACCTTTGCCTACAAGAACAATTGGAGTTTTGTTTTTGGCTTTTGCAGGTTTATATTCTAAAATAGAAAAAGTTGGGGGAAGTTCACTACCATAATTTACAGCAAGCAGACCGCCCATTTTAAGAGACTCTATTTTCTTTTTATCTAAAACTTCTACCTTAAAACCGTATTCTTTGCCATATTCTTGGGCTTTTTTAGCTAACTCAACTGCATTTAACGTAATTACAGGTTCATTTACAAGGTCGCGAGCAATACAAGTACTTTCACCAACAATCTGTCCATCTCTTATAGCTTTTTTCAAAGCATTAGTTTCTTTTTCTACGCATATATTTACCTTGTTTAAGGTGTTATTTTTAGGCTTTGAAAAGTATTTATTAAACTGATAATTTGAAAGTACGGCTACTTCTGCAATAGTAAAAGCCATGTCTTCTGTGGATATTCCTGCAAATGTATCATGTATATGAATGCTGATTTCTGCAAGGTTAAGTTGATTAGCAAGAGAAACTATTTCATGCACACCTTTGCGTATTTTTTCCAAAGTAACTTGTTCATGTTCTCCGAGATGATGTACAATAGTGGTAGTATCTGCAATAATATAGCGCGTACCTGCGGTAAAATTATCTGATGCAAGTGCTTTATTTTTTTTAACAACAGGTATAGAATGTTCTTTATCTATAAAATATGCCTGATGTCCTTTTACTTTTGAATCGGTAGTTAGGGTAATTTCCATGTAGGCAAACTTCCAAAATTATTTTTACTTGTCCAAAAATATACATAAAAAATATCCTGACAAAACATACACTTACTTTATCAGGATATTTGATTTTTGGAATAAAACAGCTTTTAATAGCGATAGTAATCAGGTTTGTAAGGGCCTTCTACTTTTACGCCTATATACTCTGCTTGTTCAGGTGTAAGTTCGTCTAATTCTACACCAATTTTTTTGAGATGCAGACGAGCAACTTTTTCGTCAAGGTGTTTAGGAAGTGTGTATACTTTGTTTTCGTACTTATCACTGTTATTCCAAAGTTCAATTTGGGCAAGAGTTTGATTAGTGAAAGAATTAGACATTACAAAGGAAGGGTGTCCTGTGGCACAACCTAAATTTACTAATCTACCTTCGGCAAGAAGAATGATGTCTTTACCATCAATAGTGTATTTGTCTACCTGGGGTTTAATGGTATCTCGGGTATGACCATAGTTTTTGTTCAGCCAAGCTACATCAATTTCAGTATCAAAGTGTCCGATATTGGCAACAATAGCTTTGTCTTTCATTAAGCGGAAGTGTTTTTCTGTGATGATATTGACATTGCCTGTGGCTGTTACAATAATATCTGCTTCTTTTACAGCATCAATCATTTTTTTAACTTCATAACCTTCCATAGCGGCTTGTAAAGCACAGATAGGGTCAATCTCAGTAACAATTACTCTTGCACCTGCGGCACGCAAAGAATCAGCAGAACCTTTACCTACATCGCCATAACCTGCTACTACGGCTACTTTGCCCGCAATCATAATGTCGGTAGCTCTACGAATGGCATCTACACAAGACTCACG
Organism: uncultured Bacteroidia bacterium; assembly: GCA_938028625.1. GTDB lineage: Bacteria > Bacteroidota > Bacteroidia > JANWVE01 > JANWVE01 > JANWVE01. The sequence continues at coordinate 3,815 of CALIZB010000001.1, forward strand.
ACAGCCGTATTTGTTATCAAATTTAGATTTAGTTACGGAGTCATTTACATTGATGGCAGGAATAGGTAAAGTGCCGTTTTTCATGCGTTCATACAAACGGTGTACGCCTGTGGTTGTTTCTTCACTAATACCTTTAATATTTTTAACTAAATGAGGGAATTTGTCCAAAACCATGTTAGTTAAATCGCCACCGTCATCAAGAATCATGTTAAGGGGTTGACCATCTTTGAACGCAAATAAAGTCTGTTCTATACACCATTCTGCTTCCTCTGTGGTTTGGCCTTTCCATGCGAATACAGGGATACCTGCGGCGGCAATAGCGGCGGCGGCATGGTCTTGTGTAGAGAATATATTACAAGATGACCAAGATACTTCTGCGCCTAGCTCAACCAAAGTTTCTATGAGTACCGCAGTTTGAATAGTCATGTGCAGACAGCCTGCTATTCTTGCACCTTTAAGCGGTTTTAAGTGGGCGTATTCTTCACGGATTGCCATCAGTCCGGGCATTTCTGCTTCTGCGAGCTTTATTTCTTTTCTACCCCATTCGGCAAGACTAATGTCTTTTACTTTATATTTGAGGGTTGTTTTTTCTAATACTGACATAAACTGATACTAATACAATTATTTATCTTGCAAAGTTCGCAATTTTCAGAAAATTATGAAAGAAAAAAATGAAATAATTTTGCCTTTATACTATTTTCCTAACTTGTGGTGGTGGCATCAGTATTTACAGGCAGATGCAATATATTTTACCCATGATGAAAAATACCTTAAACAGACGTTCCGCAACCGCACCTGTATCAAAAATCCGCAGGGAATATTGAATTTAAGTATTCCCGTAGCACATTATCCACAAAATGAAATATATTCCCGTATATGTACATCTGACAATAAGTGGAAAGCACATCATTACAAAAGTATCTATCATAGCTATCGTAAATCGGCTTTTTTTGAATATTACGAACAAGATTTGAAAACATTTTTTGATACTCTTGATACTTATTTTATATGGGAAATTGCTTTTTTGAGTATAGAATGGTTATTAGATAAACTAAAAATTATCCCAAAACATAATTGGATACAAGAAAATGAAAAAGTTGATGTACCTTTTGTAGAACAAATGCCAAGTTGTCAAAATACTTTTGAAGTAAAGCCTTATTACCAACTTTTTGGAAATTTTATCCATAATTTAAGCGGATTAGATGCGTTATTTTGTGCAGGGAAGGGCTATTTTTAGGTTTGTTGGGTTTTTATCTACTTTTTTTATGTCTTGTTCTTGTACACTTTAATGTATAATAAATTTGCAGAATACTTATATTTGAGTATATTTGTTGTATGAATAAACCAAACTTTATTTACCTTGTTTTGTTAGTTTTGTTAAGCGGGTACGGCTGTGGTTTTAGACCCAATAAAGTAGAAACCCCCCGCTGGACAACGGAAATCCTTGCTCCATTAGTTAAAGCACCACTCTCTCCCGAAGAAATAGTACAACTTGATGAAGTTACTTTTTCAAAAGAGATTAAAATGAGTGATTTAGGAACGCCCAATGGTACTTATCCGTTGATACCCCCTATTCCGCCTACTTCGCTACCGCCTTATACTATACCCATAAGTGCAGATATAGCTTCCGTTACTTTTGCATCAGGTAAAATGGCTATGACTATTCAAAATAATTTGCCCATTAACCTTAAAGCAGGTGCAACGGTAACTGTTGAAGTAGGTACAAATGTTTTTTTTACGCATAATTTGCCTAATGATATTAACCCAGGTGCAACCTACACCATGACCCCTGAATATGACGTTACAGGCAAAACCTTATCTGAAAATATTACTCTTAAATTAACCAATTTTGCTTCTGACGGCAGTAGTAGTCCTGTTACTATCAATGGTTCAGAAAAACTGACTATCAGTTTCAGTATTAAAGGCTTAAAAATTCAGAATATTGGGTTGGCTTCTAATAACAATTTTGAACTTTCGGATACTACGGATTTTTCTATTTCTGGTTCAAATGTTAATATGGGTGAAATTTCAGGTAAATTTGTTCTTTTTTCAGATAACCAAATGCCTATTCAAATGCGTGTGCAAGGTTACTTTTTAGATAGCACTAAAAAAGTAATGGACTCTTTACTTACAGGTACTCAACTCATCAATGCGGCTACGGTAGACGGTTCAGGGTTTTCTAATAGTACGGTAACCTCTTCGGTAGATATACCTGTTAGTACTGCTAAATTTGAAAAAATAAAGCCTGCTAAATACTTCAAAAGTTATGTAAAAGTATCTACGGGAAGCGGGGCGCCATTAGTATTTATTCGCAATACAGATAAACTCACCTTACAACTTGTAGCAGATATCAAAGTAAAAATTGAAAATAAACAAAACTAACCTTCTAACCTTGAAAAATCATGAAAAAAACATATTTTTTTTTAATGGCTTTTATTGCCACCTATGTAAATGCACAGTACAATCTTTCTACTACGTACTGCGAACATAATGACCTTAATGCGTCTCGTTATGAACCTTCTGAATTACATCTTGGTAAAAAACACGTTCAGATTGGTTCTAATTTTTATTTTTGGATAGCAAATAATGCTTTGGATTATGGTACTATTCAAAAATTCCGTAAAGGTGATGCTGTTACAGACCAAGAGATAGATAATTTTGTCAATAATTTAGAAGCTAAAAACCAAATTGGTGCAGGGCAAGACTTTCAAATTGCAGGGCTTGCTTTACGACTTGGCAAAATGGATTTTTCTTTTAGTGCTGTGGATAAATTTGCTATGGAAATGAATTATTCCCAAAATTTAATGAAACTCGCATGGAAAGGAAATAAACAATTTGCAGGACAGCGTACTCAATTAGGACCTCTTTCGTTTAACGCACAATATACACGCGAGTATGCACTTGGTACTGCTTTTAATGTAGCAGGAGATTTAGAGAAAGGACTTCGTGTAGGTGCAAGAGCAAAGTATATTCAAGGAATAGGTTCTATTTATATGCCGAAAAGCGATTTATACCTTACTACTGCATCTGACGGACGTTCTATTGAAGCAGAATTTGACTATAAATTGCAAAGTTCAGGTATCAAAAACTTCAATGGTATGAACTTTAACGGTATGGGCTACGGTATAGATGCAGGAATTAGTGCGCATCTTTCTAAACATTTTGAAATCAACGCAAGCGTATTAGACTTTGGGGCAGTTACTTACAATCAAGATGTTAAAACGTATGAGAAAAAAGGTAAGTATATTTACGAAGGTGCTGTAATTAGTAATTTCTTTGGTGACCCCCGCTACAATGCGGATTCTATTGCCAGTCTGTTCAAACCCACAGAAACCTCAAACGGCAGTTATACTATGAGTTTAGGTACAAAAGTGCTATTACAAGGTGAATTAAAATGGGGCGGAAATATGGACGAAGAATTAGAAGATGAGGAGTATCAAGGACATTCTTTGTTTTTAACCTACATTCAAGGACTAAATAATATGCCTGGTGCTACCACTAAACCCTATTTATCCGTAGCTTACAACTATGACTTAAAGCGCATGTTTGATTTCGGAGTGTCTGCATCTATGGGAGGATATAACAAATATGCCGTGGGGGCATTTTTTGCCTTTAACTTTGCGCATATTATTAAATTTGGTATTGGTTCAGATAATCTTATGCCATTAGTACAACCTAAACTCGGTACAGGTGCAGATGTGTCTGTTAACCTATCGCTTGCGTTCTAAATCATAAAAAGTGAGTGTTAGCATCATAGCTATGATAGGAATACGATAGCGGTTTTCCATGACAATAGCTACTAAAATCATCATATACACGATTAAAGACAATAAAAAATAAACGCTTATGTTCCTACGGAATGCATACAAGTTTCGTAGGAACAGCGTATATACAAATACCAAAAAAATAAAGTACAGCACACGAAACATAGTTTGTGGAACACTCTGCCGTATGAATTGGTGCTTTATTTTTTGCCAAAAACCTTGTTCATCAAAAACTTGTTTTAATCCTCTTTTTTGCAAAGAACCGAGATAGCTTTCCCAAGTCCAATTGCCAACACCGAATAGCATGTACGCACTTCCCTTGAAAAAAGAACGCACAAAGTCCATTTTGTGAGATAAAAAATATTTCTTGGCTTCTTTTTGAAAATATACATCATCTTCAAAAGTAATTGCGTTTGTAAGTGTGAGCAAATTAGTTGTATCGGTAACAGTTATATTCTGTTTTTTAATGTACTGAGTAGGATAACGGTTAAAAAATTGTATTTGGGTTTCTTCAAATCCTTGTCCCGTGATATGCTGTTCTACGGAAGCACAATAAAAAAATAACGCTTGCCAACCTTTTTGAGCTGTAAATACAAAATGCTGTGTATGTACATAATTTCGTAAAGCCCATATACTTGGTAACATTAGAATAACTATTGCATATACAAGGATATGTTTAACCTTGAAAATATGCTTGTAAATGCCATAAGCTACAAAAAATAAGGTTAAATACAAACTATATTGCGCTATGGGTCTAACGTATAAAGAAAGTACAAATAAAAATCCACTGATGTATAAAAAAAGAGATTTTTTTTCTTGCCATGCTTTAAAAAAGTAGTATACAGCTGTTATCCATACAAATACAAACAAAGTTTCTGAACTGATATAGGTACAATAAGCAATATTATTCGGTTCAATAGCATACAATAGCCCAGGTAAGAGATAATTTTTTGCTTTGAATGTGTATTTCGCAATGTAAGCAATACATAAAACTGTACTTGCAGAAAGTAAAATTTGCAGGTATATGAGAACTTGTAAAGTTTTATCTATTAGTAGAGTACAAGCTATAAAAATAGGATAAGCAGGCGGTCTAAAAAAATCTTTGACTTCACCATTTGGGTACTGTATCGCATAAGATTGGTGCGTAATGAGGCTTTGTGCTAATTTTAAGTAGTGTATTCCATCATTAACTTCATTACCTAATCCTTGTGGTTGACTTTTAGTTACTACAACAAAAAAAATAACTCTTATAAAAATTGCCCCTAAAAAAAGATAAAAAAAACTTTTATCATTTAGTAAAAAAGTCTTGCGCATGCAAAAAATGCAAGTTAGTATTTAAGTTTATCTTTATTGGCAGATTTATCTTCTATATCAAGATTATAGCCCATAGAATAGTCATCTATGCTAATAACGTTTTCTATTTCATTGAGTATAGATTGGCTATCTTCGGTTTCGGTAATGATTTCATTAACTTGATTAGCAATGCTGGTAGGGTCTTTCATAGTTAGAGATTGTTCTAATAAAAATTTTACATTATCTTCTACGGTATCAATTTGTACTTTCATCACTTCTGTACTTTCCATTACTTTTTGTATTTTATTCAAGCGTTTCTTCAATATATCTAAACGTTTCATTTTAGCTTTTTTAACAGCTTCGGTGTCATTCGGGATTTCTAATTCTAATTTAAGAATCTCGGTTTGTAGTTCAGCTTTTTTATTATCTGTAATGAATTGTTTGCATTTTTGCCAGTTGTAAAGGAGTTGTAAGTAGAGTTGCTCTAATTCATGTAATTTTTGGTAATAGGTGTCTAGTAGAACTTCGGAAGAACTTACATTTTTGTCATAGTTTATGCGAATCTGTTCTATATTTTTTCTTAAACTCATATAGCGGAGTTGAAGCGTTTTGTCTAGAGATTTAATCATGTACATAGGACTGCGAAGTTCTTTTTTGTTGGCTTCTTCAATAGCGGCGAGTTTTTTGAGTTTAATAGCTTTGCGGAATCGCTTGTTGGTAGCTAGTGCATTGACCAAAAAGACTTCCAGTGCTAATAGAACTGCGGCTAGACCGAGCGGATTGGCAAAGAAGTTCAGAATAAAACCAATTGCTACAAAAATAAGCACCGAAATCACCAGGAAAGCAATATTAAACGGATTGATAAAGGCTTCCTGATGATAGTTTATGTCTATATTGGTATTCTGTTTTTCCATGAGTAGCAAAAGTACGCATAAAAAGCGTACAAGGTTAAGTTTTTTATGACAAAAAACGTTAAAAGTTTATCTTTTGTTTAGAGAGTTTTTCGTTTATCGTCTATGTATTTTTTTTGTTCGGGGGTGAGTTTGCATTTTTCGGCTTTACTGTATGCTTCCAGCGCACTGCTTTTATCAAATTGTGCGGCGCGTAAATCACCGAGTTTTATCCATGCTTCTGCATTTTGGGGGTCTATATCAATAGTTTTCTCTATTATTTTACCTAATTCACTGATATTTTTACCTGATTTTAAGGAATAATTGACAAAATACATAAGGTTTTCTGCTCTTTGTTTGGCAACTCCTGCAAGGATTTTTTGTTGCAGATACCCACTTTTTTCGTATTCTTTACAAGTTTCCTCGTACATATTAAGGGCAATGAGTGCTTTTTTAGGTTCATTGTTTTTAATAAAACCCTGTGCGTCTTTGTTATATTTTTCAAGGCGTTGTTTTTTCTCTTTTACGGACTGGTCGCTTTCTACTTCATTAGTTTCTACGACAAAATTATTTATGCTACCTGATAATTTACGCTCTGCTAAATCTTTCTCTGCTTCGGATATTTTAGGTATTTCTATAAATTTCTTGTAATTTTTTTGTGCTTCGGTTTTATCCCCGAGTTGAGAGTAAATATCACCCAAAAGCATGTAAGCCGTTGGATATTCAGGGGCTACTTTGGTAGATTTTTCAAGATATTTTATTGCTTTCTCTAAATTTTGATTCGTTTTAATAGCCGCCGCACCATAGTTACAGAGTATTTTGGCACGTGTACTTTTTTCATTTTCTAATTCTCTGACAGCTTTCTCATCTTTTTCCAGTGCCTCACATTTGTTTTCAAACTCTTCCCATTTTGCCATAGCTGCGGCGTATTGTCCTTTATTGGCTAAATCTATGCCTTCGTTACCTAATTTGAAAGCATCGGCAAGGTCTTTGTTACCTATATGGTGTGTCTGATGCTGAGATGTATCCACAGGTGTATGGACTGCGGTATTTTTAGAAGCGGTGTCCTTTTTAGTGTTTTCTTTGTTGTCTTTTTTAGTAACTGTATCTTGTTTATTATCTTTTTTCTCTCCTCCGCAACCAAACCAAAGTACAAAAAAAGTAAGCGCAAGAAGCGTTGCAGATACATAGTTAAAAGTTAAATAACGCATAACTGATTTCCGAATAAATGTAATCTACTACAAAACTAAAAAGTGTCTCTTAAATAGCAAATTTTCTTGTATGATTTTTTGACAGACAACTTTAGAGAAAGAGTAAAATAAAGCTAATTTTGTATAATCATAGATGGGTTTAATCCTGAAACAAAACTGTGTTCTAAATTTCCTGTTTTGCTCAATATGAGTACTCTGCCATCATAGATAAACTGCCTGCTGGTGGTAATGAACCATTTTTGCAGGGTTTCATCAAAATAAAAATTGTAAAACACTTCTCCAAATTCAGTAAAAAATTCTTTTTTTATCCATAGTTCAGGGGTAGTTATTCCTTCATAATAGCGCATGATGCCGTTGTCATTCATTGCGTACACGGTATCCTGCACCGTGCGTATATGCGTGGGACTGTCTGAAACAGGGATGTTTTTCTCTATGCTGTCTGTATTTGTATTGATTTTACATACTGCCGAGATGGGGTTAATATAATCTCCGGTGCAGGAAACCCATAGATTTTGAGTATTGTCTAAGGCAAGATGTGTAGCATTTTCCACAGGTAAGACAATTTCTTTGATTTTGGTATCACTAAGTATGTCCCATACCACAAGATTTTTGTTTTTGAAATTTGGCGGATAATTGGATTGTGTAATATAAAGTTTGTTTTGTACAAGTTTCATCTCTTCGGGAAAACTAATAGCAAATGAACTTAAAACCTGCATTTCTGAGGGGTTAATTATCCATACTTTTTGTCCTGTCAAAGCACTAATATAAGCTTTTTTTGGGCTAACATAAACCATTTTTCGTAAATCACCGCCGTCAGGTATAATAAGCGTTTGTAGTATTTTAAGCGTTTTTGCATCAAGTTTGTAGATAGTATTGCTTGTAGAAACTACAATAAAAAGTGTATCCGCAATTTTTAGTATATCGTTTGCGGTATCACCGAGAATTTGGTTATTTACCATGTAAAATACATTTTTTTTAACTTCACGGCTAATAGGATTGTAGAACGTCAAAGTAGAGTTATTTTGTTGCCAAAGACCTTCGTTAAGAATAAGAATACCATGATATTGATTTGTAGAAATTGTGTTTTCATCAGGAAATAAAGGTTTTTTTACACAGGAACTGTATAAAAATAAGGTTAAGACCATAAATATTGCCCATCGAAGCATATAGAAATGCAAAAATACAGAAAAAATAAACCTGTGGATAAAGTTCCACAGGTCAGATAAACTTGCTTGTTTATTTAACTTTAATCTATCTGAATAAGTTGTTTTACGGGTTCTTGTACAGGTGTTTTAGGTAGAGTAATGGTAAGGATACCATTGTCAAATTTAGCACTGATGTTATCCTTTTGTACGTTTTTAGGGACACGGAAAGAACGTTTGAATTTACCATATTTAATTTCTTTAAGGTGATAAGTAGTGTTTTCTTCGCGAGTTTCTTTGTGTTCTGCGGTTACGATAAGATAGTCGTCTTTGTGTTCTATGCTAACGTCTTCCTTTTTTACTCCTGCAATAGCGATTTCAATTTTGTAGTTGTCCGCAGTTTCTTTGATGTCTGTGCGGGGCATAAAGTCAAATTCAGGTTCTGTTTTGAAAAAGTTGCTGAACATTTCGTCAAAAACAGAAGGCTTTAAGAATGGACTTGCTAAGGTGATTTTTGTACTCATATTGAAGTTCTCCTTTCTGAATACGTTACTTTCAAGTCTTGTGCCATAAAACAAAAAAGACTGAATATCAATAATTTACAAGAATAATGTATGACAAAATTACAGGTATCTTTTTTGTAAAGATGACAAAATTACAGGTTTTTTAGGCTTGTCTCTGAAAATGAATGTCTTAAAAAATGACACTTTTTCAGTGCATTTTTTGGAGAATTTATGTTATCTTTGAAGTATGGATATTTTATTTGATAGCTTTGAAGAGTGGGCAAAATACTGTGAAGTTCAAAAAGTACTGCCGCATATAGCCGTATTAGAGTATGAGATGAAGCAAAAAAATCGTACAAAGGAGGAGATATGGGCAGGATTGGCAAGAGCTTTTGAGGTTATGCGGGAAGCCGTAAAAACAGGGTTAAGTGATGACATGCGTTCGCGTTCAGGAATGATAGACAACGGTGCAAAGCGGGTAAAAAATGCGTCTGTTTCTGTATTAGGTGAGAATTTTCAGCAATTGGTCTATAATGCATTAGCAGCAAAAGAAGTAAATTCTTGTATGGGCAGAATTGTGGCGGCACCTACGGCAGGCGCATCAGGGATTATGCCAGGGGTACTTACCACCCTGCAAAATTTACACAAAATTCCGAATGAAAAAATTTATGAAGCTATGCTTATCAGCGCGGGCATAGGTTTGATTATAGAACGGAAGGCAAGCATAGCAGGGGCAGTAGGTGGCTGTCAGGCAGAAACAGGTACAGCTGCGGCTATGGCTTCGGGGGCAGTAGTGTATTGTTTGGGCGGAGATTTATCTCAGATTTTTGATGCGGTAGCTATCACTATACAATGTATGCTCGGCTTAATCTGCGACCCTGTGGCAGGATTGGTAGAAGTTCCCTGTGTAGTACGTAATGCATCCGCTGCGGCTATTGCATTCAGCTCTGCCCAGATGGCATTAGCAGGATTAAAAACCGTTATTCCCGTAGATGAGGTCATAGATGCTATGGGGGAGGTAGGCGCAAGTATGGAAAGTAAATATAAAGAAACCGCACTCGGCGGACTTGCGGCTACTAAAACCGCTAAAATGATAGAAAAGAGAGTATTAGTGTCTGATATTGAAATTTTACCTGACGATACACAACTGTAAAATGTCCATTTGCGTGAGGCATGCGAAGGGCTGGCCGTAAGGCTTGGCACGAAGCACAAGCCTGTAGTACGCCGACCTGAACCCTGAGCCTGCCAAAGGGTGAAGGACGCACCCAAGATGATGTAAAAACAGAAATTATATTCCAAAACGATAACCTAACCGTATAAGAAACTCTCGGTTTAGGGAGGGCAGAGCATTTACTCCACCCTTGTATGGCTGAATAAAAACAAAACTTTCATTGAATATGTTGTAAACTCCCAATCCTATCTCTAATCCTTTGAGGTTGAATATATTGGTATAAGTTAGGTACAAATTTGTCATAAAAACAGGCTTGTATGTGGCAATACTGTCAATTCCTGCATATCCGTACCTTTTACTTAAAAAAGTCTGACAAATATTGATGTTAAATTGTTTGTGAGGTCTTATGTTTAATTCAGTACATACCTTATGTTGTGCGTTTCCTAAAAGAACATTTTTCTGTTTAGGCACTTCATACAACTGAATCTTATTGATAACATTGTAATAATAAGAATAACTGAATACAATACTGCCCCAACTGCGTTTGAATATGCTTTCTAACTCTGCACCTATATTGCCAGATGAGTCAAAATTATAGTAATATTCAGCAATGGTATCTGCAGTATAGATAATAGGGTCATTCAGATGGACATCAAACAAATTAAAACTCACATAGAAGTTCTTGTCAAACTTATAGGTAGTACCAATTTCAAAAGTATAAATGCGTTCAGGGTTAATGGTGTTTTTGTTCAGTTCTGCAAGACGTATATTTTCCATAACGGGTGCGCGGAATGCTCCACTGGTCATGAGTTTGAGAGTGAGTTTTTCAGCAAAAGTACGGTTAACTACAAATCTCGGGCTGAATGCCCCTGCAAAAACATTGTGCTTGTCATAACGCAAACCAAGTGTAAAATTGGCTATTTTAGTGTGCAGGGTGGCTTGTGTAAAAGCGGCAATATTGTAATAGAACGCTTTATAGGAGCTATCTTTAAAGAGTTCGTCAGGGGTAGAATTTTTGTCAGCAATACATTGGTCTTGATAAGACTCTACTCCCCATTGTATATCAACATTTTCTTTAGGTTTATAGATGAAGAGAATATTCTCCTTATAACGGTATGCGGTTTTATTGTAATGATAGGGAGTAACTGCAGGTAATGCGGGTTTTTGCCAGGGAGTGTTTCTTTTTATAGTAACCGTAGGCAAGCATTCTAATTTTTCACCCATTTTTACTTTGTAACCAGCGTACAGGTTAAAAGATTTGAAATAAATATCTGATGTTTTTTCTGTATTATTTCCGAACAAAATTCGGTCCTTAAGGAGATAGTTATCAAATAAACCGGATAAAGTAAAATTTTTATATTCCATTTTAGCAGATACGCTCATAGGGCGGACAAGACTGTTGTTATTTTCTCCCATGTTAAAACTACTTCCATAGAAGTCTGTGAAGTTTTCATTGCTGCGAATACTTTGTCCGTACAAGGTATGCACACCTATATTTAAGCCATTTTCCCATTTTTTTGTGATATTAAGATGGGCATTAGTGCGGCATAGTCTATCATAAAATGCACCTGCTGTGGTATTCAGTCGGATATTATTGCCATCACTACCATCTTTGGTAATAATGTTAATCACACACAAACCTGCGTATCCTCCGTAGAGAGCAGAACCTGGACCGCGGATAATTTCTATTCGCTTAATTGCTTGTATATCATAATGATTACCAAACTGCGTAGTACCAAATAGGTTTTCATTAAGTTCAATACCATCTTGTAAAATAAGCACTTTACCTTCATGTCCCCATAAACCTCTCATAGTTATTCCTACTATGGATTCTACATCATGTCCAAACTGGATACCGGGTATCATCATAAGAATATCCGTTAAATCTCTTGCGCCTGAATATTTTATTTCTTCTTGTGTGATAAAAGAAACAATAGCTGGGGACTCAAGAATTTTTGTTTTTTGTTTGTTGGTTACTTCAATGGTAGTATTGAGCATCTCTTCTACACTCATGTCAAAAAAATCATTTTCTTGCTGAGCAAAAGAATACCATGAATAGCTCAATGTAAGTAGATACAGGTATAAAATTTTGGTTTTCATAGGCTTGAGATTTTATTTATATCGTACAAACTCTGTAGGTGTATAGAAAGCGGCAGGATTAAATCCCGGAAAATATGCGGTTACAGGATAAGTAAATACATTCTGAAAACGGCTGTTAATAACAATTTTTGACTGTGGTGACCATAATAAAACAACAGGATAGTCTCCCATAATCATCTCCTGCAGGTTGTCATACAGTATTTTTTTGCGGTTGCTGTCTTTTTCTTTGAGAATCTGTTCAATCAAAGCATCTGAATTGGCATTTCCGAAACCTGTAAAATTTGCACTGCTTTTCGTATGCCATGAGCTATAGGGATTAACAATACCTATGCCCTCGGTTACTTTACCAAGATACAAGTCAAATTCTTTTTTACTAAGTTTTTGGGTATGTTCGCTGATAGTGCGTTCTGCGATACTAAGTTTTACACCAATTTGCTTGAACGCTTCTGAAAGGTAATGTGCAATTTTACGATATTCATGGTTGCCCTCTATAAGGCTAAGTTCTAGTTCAATGTATTTTTTGTCTTTGTTGTACCGAAAGCCTTCATCATCAGTTTGATTGTATCCGAGTTTTTCTATAATCTGAATGGCTTTTTCTGTATCCGGCTGAATCATCGGAATTTTTTCATTATACCCGATTTTTTTTTCGGGAATACCCGGGCAGGTAAGTCTTCTTCCATATTCTTTGGCTACTTTGTTGAGAAAATAATCTACATCAACCGCTAAGGTAAGTGCTTTTCTTAATTCAGTATTGGCAAGCAAGGTTTTTCTGGTATTTATCCCTATATAGAGATATTCCAAAGTATTAGAAGTTCTGAGCTTATAGTGATAATAATTGCTATCAGATTTGGATAGTTCCACAAATTCTTTGGCAGGCAAGTCATATACAACATCTAAATCCTGTAAGGTAATCATGGTCATGGTGAGTTTGAGGTCTTTGACAACTTTGTAAATAATTTTTTTCTGATTGGCAACAAAGAGTTCGCCGGGTTCGCTGTAATAATTATCTCCCCACCAGATATCTTTTCGTTCAAGGACAAGTTCTTCGTTAGGTTTGCATGAAGCAAAATAGTAAGCCCCCGAAGCACAAGCTTTATTGAAAAGAATTTTGTTGTTAAAGTCTTCACTATTAAACTGTTCTGCAAATTTTATGATTTTGGTATTGTTTGCTAGTTCTACGGTATCTTGATTGAGTTCCTGTATAGAAAATTTTGACATCAGGTTTTCAGGGTCAAAGAGATGTCTGGGAAGTATTTTAAGCAAGGCAATGCTGTGACTGACCTGTTCATATTTTACTTCAAATTTTTTGTTGTTATTTTTGTCTATTTTTATATTTGATACACCGTGATAAAAATGCCGTATGCGTGAGGATTTTACTCTGGGATTTTTGATAACTTTAAGGGTAAATTCTACATCCTCTGCGGTAATCGGGGTACCATCTCCCCAGACAGCATCGTTCTTTATTTCAAAAATATGGGATTTGCCGTCCTCACTGCGTACAGGCAGGGAAGCTAAAAACGGAATAATTTCCAGCGTTTGGGGATTTACTCCGTTCAAACTCTGAAACACAAAGTGATTGATGTTCTGTACTTTAGGACTAGTGTTAATGATAGGATTAAGAAAATCTATATCTGTAGAATGACGGATAACCACCCAGTCATTCGGTTTTTTATAGTTTTGTCCCAAAACAAGGGCTGTCAGAATTGTTAAGCAAAAATTTAAAGGGAAGTGCTTCATACAATAAAGGAACTTAACATAGTGCAAGTATAGTGTTTTTTTTGCATCAGTCCAAAAATATAATTTCAGGTTTTATTTTTGCCTTTTTCAGGTACGCTGTTCAGCGTTTTTCTTTTTCTGAGAGTGCTGAAATTTATTTTGTGAGTTGAACACATTTGTTTTGAACATTCCGCAGCATATAGTTGTTACAAGTTTTAGTTAAACACAAGAGAAGTTTTATACAATAACTTTTGGCACATAAATTGAATTTTGTATCTTTGTAAAAATTTATGCAGAGCTTTCATATTTCTTTTATTATATTATCTTTTGCTGTTGTTTCGCTATCTACAACAGCACAAATAGACCCAAAAAGTAAAACTATCATGGATAATTCATGGAATAAGTTCAGGTCTATTAGTAAAATGACAGCGACTATTAAGGTTAAAACAGAGGGTCCTAATATCCAAAAACCAGAAAGTAAAATTGGGAAAGCTGTTGTGAGTGGTAATAAGTACAGAATTACCTTCTCCACAGAAGGCAGAGAAATTATCTGTGATGAGAAAGCTGTATATAGCTATGACAAAAAAGCTAATGAGGTTACTATCAGTGAGTATTCTGAAGAGAATTCAGAATTTTCCCTTAATGCTTTTTACGAACAGTACCGTAAAGAACCCAAAGGAAAATACGTGGCAGAAGAAAAATTAGCCAACGGTACACTGGTAGACCATATTGAACTGTATCCGCCTGCACGCAGAAAAACCAATATTGTACGCATACATTTATGGGTGAATAGAAATACGCATCTTGTAGAACAAATGAAAGTGCAGGACAGAAGTCAGAATTTCGTTACTTACATTTTTACAGATGTTCAGATTAACGGAACTGTTTCTGCATCAGATTTTACTTTCGATGCGTCCAAGTATCCTAATGCCAATATCGTAGATTTGCGATAACCCCACGGACTATAACCGTTTTAGGGATTATATTCATGAGAAGCAGGCAAAAAGCCCGCTTTCGCTTTTTAGGTAGGGGTATATAAATATTCGTGGTATACTTTCAGGTTATTGAGTAGAACGCGTTCGTACCGAAACGACCTGAAAGTTCACGTTACCTGCAAAGAATAGTTTGCCAACAAAAAAAGCAGACATTACATGAAAACTGTATTTCTCTGATGTCGTTTATATGAACACTCGGAAGCGGGTGTATCCGATACGTTATACGTTAGAGTCGTGGCAAGTCAATACTTAATCTTGGTTAGCTTTTGCCTACTATCAGAACCTGTCCGGGGTGAAGTGCGTTACCATTAAGTTTATTCCACTGTTTAAGGTCACTGACGGTTACACCATGTTTATTGGCAATAAGCCATAACGAGTCTCCGCTTTGTACCGTATAATAGATAACTCCTTTTTGGGCTTGCGTCTGTAATCCTTGGCGGGAGTAGTTGTTTGTTTTTGTATTTTTGGTATTAGCCAGTTTGGATTTGTCTACTATTTCACCGCTTTCACTGGGCTTATAAATGAGTAGTTTTTTACCTGCCCATATTTTATCTGCAACGATGTTATTCCATGCGCATAGGTCCTGCTTGCTTACTCCGTATTTCTGTACGATTTCAGTTACGGTTTCACCTTGCTGAACAATATGCACAATTTCTTTGTTTTTAGGTTCTTTGAATACAGAACCGTCTTTAATTTTTTGTTGTAGTTCCTCCTGAGGAGATACGGTTGCCAGAGTACCTTTGCCAAGATAAGCCATTCTGTTCTGATTTACTTTTTTGTTAATACCATACGGCACGCGCAAGATATAAGGTTCATTGGATTTATTCACTACACCGCGTTTCAGTTCAGGATTCATGGCTTTAATTTCTTCGGGGTCTGCACCTACATTTTTTGCAAATTGAGTTAAATCTAAATAGGAAGTAACATGTAAGGTATCTCCAAAGTAAGAAAAGTCTGTAAGTTTGGGATATAAATTGTGTTCTGCATAATAGTGCATAATATACACTGCGGCAATAAAACCAGGCACATAATTTTTGGTTTCCCCGGGCAGATACTGACGGATAACCCAATAGTTGAGAGAACCATTTGCCATTTGGATAGCACGGTTAACGTTACCAGGTCCGCAGTTGTAAGCGGCTAAAACTAAATGCCAATCACCGTATATTTCGTAAAGCGTTTTTAAGAATACGCAAGCGGCTTCGGTTTCTTTAACAGGGTCTCTGCGTTCATCTATGTAGGAGTTTATTTTCATACCATACATCTTTCCTGTGCTGTGAATAAACTGCCATAGCCCCACAGCACCTGCGCGGGACGTGGCTAAGGGATTAAAAGCACTTTCTATAATAGGCAGGTATTTAAGTTCCATAGGTAGCCCATGTCTGTCCAAGGCTTCTTCAAAAATAGGAAAATAAACTGATTGCAAGCCGAGTAATCTACCTATCTGTTCTTTCCTTTTAGCATACATACGTATAAACTTGCCTACATCTTCATGATAAACCAACGGGATAACAGCAGGAATTAAACTTAATCTACGTTCATACTCTTCATCAGTATAATCAGGGACTAATTCAGGGGTAAAATTATATTTGCTTATTCGGGAGGTGTCCACAG
The DNA here is from genome assembly GCA_938028625.1 of uncultured Bacteroidia bacterium. Classification (GTDB taxonomy): domain Bacteria; phylum Bacteroidota; class Bacteroidia; order JANWVE01; family JANWVE01; genus JANWVE01. Next base: position 20,211 of record CALIZB010000001.1, read on the forward strand.
GATAGGTACGTGCATTTTTGTATACCATGTATACGATACTGTCTAATCGCTGTAAAATTTCACTGTTTATTGGGTCTTTCTGTGTGTTGCTTGCTCCTGAAAGCTGTTTGTTGGGCTGGGCATGAAGCAAAAATACACTCATACAAAGTCCTGCAACAAAAGAAATGGTTTTTTTCATAGTTTAACGGATTACATGGTTAAAACTCCTTTAAGATGCAAAGATAAGGTTTGTCTTTCAAATGGCAAGAATATCATGTAAAAGTTAAGGGAATATTTTGGCTTTTTGCATATAAATAAAGTTGCTGTGGAGTTAAAAATCCAAAATTAAATTATGAAATTCAAAGTTGTTTTGTAGTTTTGCGGTCAGATTATGTTAGAGGTAATATTATTATTCGGAGGCCCTGGTCAGGGTGGACAGCAGAGCGGAGCAGGTAACTTCAGTGGGCTTATCATGCTGTTGTTAGTTTTTGTAGTGATGTACTTTTTTATGATACGCCCACAGTTGAAAAAACAAAAAGAAGCTCAGAAATTTCGTAATGAGTTAAAAAAAGGGGATAAAGTAGTTACTATTGGCGGCTTGCACGGTAAAATTGTAGAAGTAACGGACACTACTGTAATTTTGGAAGCAGACAAAGACATTAATTTAACTTTTGAAAAATCTGCTATTGCCAGTTTAGCAAACACAAGTTCAGAGAAAAAATCATGAAGACAATCTATTGGTTTATTGCGCTATCAGGTGTAGCGGCTATCAGTTTTTGGTACGCTTTTACTCCTCCAAAAAGCGGATTAACTTTAGAATCTGCTACTATGCAAGAATGGGCGGGGGGCGCCGCAGGTTCAGGCAGAGGTACAAATTACAGAATTATTGTGAGAAAAAAAGCTAAAAAAGCGGTTAAAATTTCTTCTGTATGGATAGGAGATGCTCAGAATGGCAGGACTGTAGACTTTACAGTAACCACAGTCCCCAAAGATAGCAAAGACGTAAACCTTTCTGACAAGGCAGAAGACATCACTAATGCAGACAAATTACAGATAGAAGCTACGTTAAGGATACCTGGTCAGAAAAGACGTCTGCCTGACGACCCTGAAATCCCGGAAGAAGAAACTCCAAAACAGACAGAAAAACAGGTTTGTGCTATAGAAGGATTTAAAGGAGAAGGCTATGTAGCATACAGCATGGGTAAAAAAGTGCAACACCTTGTGATAGACAAGTTTGAGAAATTGGAAAAAGTTTTTTATCCATAATACACAAAAAAGTACCTTGAAAAACAATAACTTACACAAAAATCATTTAAAAAAACACAAAAAAACTTGACAAAAGGACATAACATGTTGTATCTTTGCAGTCCCAAAATAAAACAAAAGTATGTTCTTGTAGCTCAGTTGGTAGAGCATCTCACTTTTAATGAGGGGGTCCTGGGTTCGAGTCCCAGCAAGAACACATAAAGATGCCCAGGTGGTGAAACTGGTAGACACACTATCTTGAGGGGGTAGCGCCGCAAGGCATCCGAGTTCAAATCTCGGCCTGGGCACGGGTACTTGCTGACGATAAGAAAACTTCGTCTGCATTTTCAAAAGATTTGACTTGTAATATATATCGTTATATATTTGCAGTCCCTTAGGTAAAACATTAGCCTGAGTAGCTCAGCTGGTAGAGCAACTGACTTGTAATCAGTGGGTCGGGGGTTCGAAGCCCTTCTCAGGCTCTTCGTATTGGGAAGATAGCCAAGTGGCCAACGGCAACAGACTGTAAATCTGTCCTCTTCGGAGTTCGTAGGTTCGAATCCTACTCTTCCCACACAATTAGATAAGCGGAAGTAGCTCAATGGTAGAGTACTAGCCTTCCAAGCTAGCTGTTGCGGGTTCGAGTCCCGTCTTCCGCTCAAACGAAGCCAATATAGCTCAGTAGGTAGAGCGCATCCATGGTAAGGATGAGGTCACCAGTTCGATCCTGGTTATTGGCTCCAGCAAAGGTTCTTTAACAAAACAAACATAAAGTAAATAAAAATCATGGCAAAAGAGAATTTTGACCGTTCTAAGCCCCACGTAAATATAGGTACAATTGGGCACGTAGACCACGGTAAAACAACATTAACCGCGGCAATCACTACGGTATTAGCTAAAAAAGGGTTAAGTGAAGTCCGTTCTTTTGACTCTATTGACAACGCACCCGAAGAAAAAGAGCGTGGTATTACTATCAATACATCACACGTAGAGTACCAGACAGTTAACAGACACTATGCACACGTAGATTGTCCTGGTCACGCGGATTATGTTAAAAACATGGTTACAGGCGCTGCCCAGATGGACGGTGCCATTCTTGTAGTAGCCGCTACGGACGGACCTATGCCCCAAACTCGTGAGCATATCCTTTTAGCCCGTCAGGTAGGTGTACCTTATATTGTGGTATTCATGAACAAGGTAGACATGGTTGATGACCCAGAATTGTTGGAACTTGTAGAAATGGACATTCGTGATTTGTTAAACAAATATGAGTTTCCTGGTGATGACACCCCTGTTATTCGTGGTTCTGCTTTGGGCGGTCTTAATGGTGACCCAAAATGGGAAGCCACCATCATGGATTTAATGGATGCTGTAGATACTTACATTCCTACTCCTACTCGTGTTTTGGACAAACCTTTCCTTATGCCCGTAGAAGACGTATTTTCTATCACAGGTCGTGGTACAGTGGCCACAGGTCGTATTGAGCGTGGTGTCGTGAAAGTTAATGAACCCGTAGATATTATTGGTTTAGGTGCAGAGGATTTGAAATCTACAGTTACAGGGGTAGAAATGTTCCGTAAATTGTTAGATGAAGGACAAGCAGGTGATAACGTAGGTTTGTTGTTGCGTGGTATAGACAAAGATAAAATTAAACGTGGTATGGTAATCTGTAAGCCCGGTACTATTACTCCGCACACACATTTCAAAGCTGAGGTTTATGTTTTAAGCAAAGAAGAAGGCGGGCGTCATACACCCTTTTTCAATAACTATCGCCCTCAATTCTATATGAGAACCACAGACGTGACAGGAAGCTGTAAACTGCCACAAGGTGTGGAAATGGTAATGCCTGGCGACAATGTTACTATTGAGGTTGAACTTATTCACCCTGTAGCTATGGAAAAAGGTCTTCGTTTTGCTATCCGTGAAGGTGGAAGAACCGTAGGTGCTGGTCAGGTAACTGAAATCATAAAATAAAACAAGAAATATGTAATAAAGTTACGGATAGCGGATGTCTTATCCGTTGTCCGTAACATTTTTCTAGGGGTATAGTTCAATGGTAGAATAGCGGTCTCCAAAACCGTTGATGTGGGTTCAAATCCTGCTACCCCTGCTACCCAACTCAATTTTAATCTACTATGTTACAACGCTTAGGAAACTGGTATAAAGAAATATCTCATGAGTTATTAAGTAAAGTTTCGTGGCCTACCTGGGAAGAGCTTCAGGGAAGCACAACTGTGGTTTTAATAACTTCGCTGATTATTTCTATAATAATTTTTGCCATAGACTCTCTGTTTAATTATGGCTTGCAATTCATTTATGGAGGTTAGGCAATATGGCAAAAAGTACCAAAAAGACACTAAAAAAAGAAGAGATAAAAGAGCAAAAAAAACCTGTTCAGGGCTGGTACGTTGTGCGCGTGGTAGCAGGTCAGGAGCAGACTATAAAAAAAGCTATTGAAAGTGAGGCAAAGGCAGAGAAATTAGAAGACAGAGTGTTTGAAGTGGTGATACCTGTAGAAAAGGTGTTTGAAATAAAAGACGGAAAAAAGAAACTTAAAGAAAAAATTCTTTATCCGGGTTATCTCTTCTGTCATTTGTTTCCGGACGGAGAAGTATTAAGCACTATCAACAATATCCCTAATGTAATAGGTTTTTTACACTCAAAAGCCCCCAAGCGCTCAGGACAAGAACTGCCTGAACCGTTAAGGAAAAGTGAAGTAGAGAAAATGTTGGGTAAGGTGAATGCTCAAAATCAGGAAGAAGAGTTGATAGAAATCCCGTTTATAGAAGGTGAGGAAATCAAGGTAATAGATGGCCCTTTTGACGGTTGTACAGGAATTATCAAGCGTATACATAAAGACAAGATAGAAGTTGAAGTAAAAATCTTTGAAAGAAGTACTCCTGTGGAGTTAAGTTATACCCAAATAGAAAAAGTATTTTAATTGAATTATGGCAAAAGAAATCGCTACTTATATTAAGTTACAGGTAAAGGGAGGTGCGGCAAATCCTTCTCCCCCAATCGGTCCTGCGTTAGGTTCCAAAGGGGTGAATATCATGGAGTTTTGTAAGCGCTTTAATGCGGCTACCCAAGACAAACCCGGAGAAGTATTGCCTGTGATTATCACAGTATATACAGACAAGTCCTTTGACTTTGTTGTTAAAACTCCCCCTACCGCAGTATTGCTTATGAAAGCTGCAAAAATTGAAAAAGGTTCTGCTGAGTCCAACCGTAATAAGGTAGGCGAGGTGAACTGGGAACAAATTAAAACCATCGCAGAAACAAAAATGCCTGACCTGAACGCTTTCACGGTAGAATCTGCAATGAAAATGATTGCAGGTACAGCCAGAAGTATGGGTTTAACCGTAAAAGGTACTCCTCCTTGGGAAAATTAAAACAAAAAAGTAAAACAAATATTCACATTATAAATTCAGAACTTGCGTTATGACAAAGTTATCCAAAAAGTACAAAGCGGCACTCGCCAAGTATAATCCGGAACAAGAGTTTTCTTTGGAGCAAGCTTCTGCGTTACTCAAACAAATCGCGTTTGCTAAATTTGACGAAACCGTAGATTTAGCTATCCGTCTGGGGATAGACCCCAAACAATCTTCTCAGATGGTAAGAGGGGTTGCAACCCTTCCCCATGGTACGGGAAAAACGGTGCGTGTATTGGTATTAACGACAGGAGATAAACAAGAAGCTGCCCGGAATGCTGGTGCCGACCATGTAGGATTAGAAGACTACATAGAAAAAATTGAAAAAGAAGGTTGGGCAGATGTAGATGTAATTATCGCTTCTCCTGACGTAATGGCAAAAGTAGGTCGTTTGGGTAAAGTATTAGGTCCTAGAGGGCTTATGCCCAATCCTAAAACAGGAACAGTTACTAATGATGTAGCCTCTGCGGTTAAAGAGGTAAAAGCAGGTAAAATTGACTTCCGTAACGACAAAACAGGAGGCATTGTACATGTAGCTATCGGTAAAGTTTCTTTTACTCCTCAGCAAATTGCAGAAAACGCATTAGAAGTTATACAAACTGTTGTAAAACTAAAACCTGCGTCTGCAAAAGGAACTTATATCAAAAGCATTGTACTTTCCAGTACTATGAGTCCCAGTATTAAAATTGATAAAAAATCTATTCCCGGTATATAGGCTATGACAAAAGACGAAAAAATTGAAATTGTAAATTCGCTTACAGAAAAACTCAAAGGCTCTGCTAACTTTTATGTAATAGACGCTTCTGATTTTACTGTGGCAAAGAATTGGGCTTTGCGATCTGCTTGTTACAAAGCAGGTTTAGAGCTTCGTTTCTATAAAAATTCTCTCATCAAAAAAGCATTGGAGAACCTTGATGGCGACTTCTCCTCAGTCATCAAATCTTTGAAAGGTTCAGCTTCCTCCATCATTTTTGGTGCTGTAGAACCCAAAACTCCCGCAAAAATCATGTTGGATTTCCGTAAGGACGAGTCAAAACCTGCTCTTAAAGCCGCAAAAATCGGTGAGGAAATCTACGTTGGTGATGATAATCTCAAAACGCTCAGCAACATTAAAACTAAAAATGAGCTTATTGCAGATATTATCGCATTATTGCAATCTCCTGCAAGTAATCTTATCTCAGCATTGCAAAATAAAGACAACAAATCTGAAGAAAATCAATAATTCAAAACTATTTTATCTTGAAAAATTATGGCAGACTTAAAACAAATCGCAGAAACATTAGTTAACTTAACTGTAAAAGAAGTATCCGAACTAGCTTCTATCTTAGAAAATGAGTATGGTATAAAACCCGCAGCCGCAGCAGTGGTAGTACAAAGTGGCGGCGGCGAACAGGCAGCAGCCGTTCAGACCGAATTTGATGTTATCCTTAAAAGTGGCGGCGCCCAAAAACTTAACGTGGTTAAGTTGTTAAAAGACCTTACAGGACTTGGCTTAAAAGAAGCAAAAGAACTTGTAGATAATGCTCCTAAAACTATTAAGGAAAAAATCTCCAAAGAAGAGGCTGAAGCACTTAAAGCAAAACTTACCGAAGCGGGTGCAGAGGTTGAAATCAAGTAATCTATTCAAATCTTATCCTTATCAGAAGGCTGTGTTTTCGCACAGTCTTTTTTTATATTACCACAAAATCCAAAAATATCCAAATTTATTTTGGATATCTCATAAGAAGCGCATATCTTTGCGGTCCATTTTTGAAAAGTTATGAAAAAAGATATTCATCCTGATTATCATTTTGTTGTATTTTGGGACATGTCCAGTGATTATAAGTTCCTTACTCGTTCTACAGCTACATCAAGAGAAACTATTACGTGGGAGGACGGAAATACCTACCCCGTAGTAAAAGTAGATATCTCTTCTAAATCTCATCCTTTTTACACAGGCAAAAAAGTGCTTTTAGACAGCGCAGGTCGTGTAGATAAATTCAACAAACGCTACAACAAGAAAAAATAAATCTTTCATTCACACCTATATCCCATTAAGGAAGGAACTCTAAAATTGTTCTTTCCTTAATTTCGTTTATTCAAAACTTATGTTAACAGACAAAAATATTTCTTTCACTTCCCTAGACACATTAGGCGAATTTGGCTTAATTGACCGAATAGAAAAATCTTTCACCCCCAAATATGCCAATACCATTAAAGGTATAGGTGACGACGCCGCAGTATTACAAGGTGATGACCATTTTTATACGCTTGTCAGTTGCGATATGCTCGTAGAAGGTGTCCATTTTGACCTTTCTTATACGCCATTAAAGCATCTTGGCTGGAAAGCTGTGGTGGTCAATTTATCGGATATTTACGCCATGAATGGTATCCCTAACGCAATAACCATTTGCTTAGGTATTAACAACCGTTTTAGTGTAGAAGCTATAGACGAATTCTACATAGGAGTGGAAATTGCTTGTCGTACTTTTGCTGTAGATTTAGTAGGGGGTGATACATCTACTACGCGCGGAGGCATGTATATAGGTGTAACCGCACTTGGTAAAGTAGAAAAAAATCAAGTAGTGTACAGAAATGGTGCTAAAAAAAATGATTTAATCTGCGTTACAGGAGATTTAGGTGCGGCGTATGCAGGATTTAGAATTTTGGAACGTGAAAAACAAGTCTTTTTAGAAAACCCTAATCTACAACCAGATTTAGCAGAATATGATTATGTAGTAGGCAGGCAACTCAAACCACATCCACAAATTGAACTGATTTCATGGTTCAAACAAAATAATTTTATTCCTAACGCTATGATAGATATCAGTGATGGATTAGCGTCAGAGATATTGCATATTTGCAAACAAAGCAACGTAGGTGCAAGAATTATGGAAGACAAAATACCATTAGATATCCAAACACAAAAAGTAGCTATGGAATGTAAAATGGATACTAATACATTTGCTTTTAATGGAGGAGAGGACTACGAAATGCTTTTTACTGTGCCTATTACTGCTCATGATACTGTCAAAAAAATACCGAATGTATCTATTATTGGATACATTACAGATAAAGAAGAAGGTGTGAATTTAGTCAGTAAGCAAGGTTCATTAGTGCCTATTCAAGCACAAGGCTGGAAACATTTCTGAAAAAATCCTTAATTCAAAATATGTGATAAGTTTATATCAATACATCACTTTACTCTTATTGCTTTCATTATTTCATTTTGTTTCATTTTTAGGTTGTGGTTTAGAGTGCACATACGCATAATTACGTTGTTGAAACATTATCTTGATGGTTGGTGAGCTCGGTTGGTGAGCTTGCCGAACCATGCCGAACTACAGAGGCTTCATGGTACTTGTCTTTTTTAGAAAAACAAGTAGTACTTCGTACCAGATGTCTATTTTTTGCTCTTAAAGCATCATTGTCGCCTTCAATCTACGACAAGATTTACACAAAAAATTTTATGTTCCATTTTTTTTCTACCATTTTTGACTACCTTTACACTATAGCGATGAGGGCAGTTTACTTTTAACACCTCACACATACTACAAAAGTATGCTCTCTTTGTCCTTTATCAAAATATCATACAATTTTTACCACAACCCGCTTATATATCACAAAATCACTTGAATATTTGTGATACCTATTTTTCTACTCCGTTTCAGATTTAAGTTTATGAATTTTTAGGGGATTAGCATGGTTTTGTGCATACTCATTACGGTTTTTAAGAATATCTAATGCAGTAAAGATGGCTTCTCTGAAAGAACCTTCATTTGCTTTGTTTTTACCTGTTATATCGTGTGCTGTGCCGTGGTCTGGGGAAGTGCGCACTATGGGTAGTCCTGCGGTAAAGTTTACTCCACCCCCAAAGGCTAATACCTTAAATGGAATAAGTCCTTGGTCATGATACATAGCTAATATACCATCAAAATTTTTGTAATTTCCAGAACCAAAAAAAGCATCAGCAGGGAAGGGACCCATGCACAAGATATTTTCTTTTTTAGCTGTTTCAATAGCAGGTATAATTATCTCTTGCTCTTCTGTACCCAAAGTTCCATTTTCGCCTGCATGAGGGTTCAATCCTAATACTGCAATACGAGGCTTGGGAATATTAAAATCTACCTTTAAACTTTGGTACATCAAACGAATTTTATTCAGTATTTTATCCGCATTAAGTGAAGACGCAATATTATGAACAGGAATATGTCCTGTTACTAAACCTACACGCACTTGTTCATGAACCATAAACAGCATAGTATTTTCTACTTCAAAAGCATGCGTAAAAAACTCTGTATGCCCAGGAAACGCAAATCCTCCGAGTTTCATCGCTTCTTTGTGAATAGGTGCGGTAACAATAGCTTCAATAAGTCCGTTTTTTATGTCCTGAACAGCTATTTCTAATGCCATAGCCGCAACTTTTCCTGCATTTTCAGTTACTTTACCTACTTCTACACGGTCAAGATTTTCTGCTACATCTACTACATATATTTTTTTAAGAGCAAGATTGGGTTGTACTTGACGTATAGGTTGAAACAAAAACTTTTCTATTTTAAGAAATTGTCTATAATAGTTAAGCACTTTTACTGAACCATAAATAACAGGGGTGCAGTATTCCAATATAGCTGGGTCTAAAAAAGTTTTAATAATAATCTCCGCAGAAATACCGTTAATGTCGCCTAATGTAATTCCTATTTTTCTACTCATAGTGCAAAAATACTATAATTCATGAACTTTCATTCTTTCTATTCAAAGAAAAACACCACACAGGCATACTGCATGGTGCTGAAAAATACAAGAGTATATCAAACAAAACGCTTATCTCATTCCAGATTTACGAAGAGCCTCCATCATAGTTTGTCCTATAAATGCTGGACTTTCTACTACATGAATGCCACATTCTTTCATGATGCGCATTTTAGCGGCTGCGGTATCGTCGCCACCTGCAATAATAGCGCCTGCGTGTCCCATACGTCTGCCCGGAGGAGCGGTTTGTCCTGCGATAAAGCCCACAACAGGTTTTTTAACATTGTCTTTTATCCAACGGGCGGCATCTACTTCGGAAGAACCACCAATCTCACCTATGAGAATGATACCTTCTGTATTAGGGTCTTCATTAAGAAGTTTGATAATATCTGTGTGTGTAGAACCTACAATAGGGTCCCCACCGATACCTACGCATGTACTTTGACCTAATCCTTGTTGGGTAACTTGATAGACCGCTTCATACGTGAGTGTACCTGAGCGAGATATAATGCCAATGGTCCCAGGTTTATGAATAAATCCAGGCATAATCCCAACTTTAGCTTCCCCTGGAGTGATAATACCTGGACAATTAGGTCCAATCATTATAGCACCGCGTGCTTTAAGAAATGGTTTGATAACTAACATATCCCGTGTAGGAATGCCTTCGGTGATGGTAACTATTACTTTGATACCTGCGTCTGCAGCTTCAAGAATAGCATCGGCGGCAAATGCGGGAGGTACAAAAATAATGGATACATCTGCTCCTGTGGCTTTTACAGCGCTATCCACAGTGTTGAATACAGGTCTATCAAGATGTTTTGTGCCACCTTTACCTGGGGTAACTCCCCCTACTACGTTTGTGCCATATTCTATCATTTGAGTAGCATGAAACGTGCCTTCACTACCTGTAAAACCTTGCACAATAACTTTAGAGTGCTTATTAACTAAAATGCTCATACTTTTTTATTTAGTTTGCAATTTACAATTTGTTTTATAACTCACAAAAAAAAGTATAAAATTCTCGGATAAAGATACATTCATAAGCCGCTTATCACGTTTTTTAGAATTTTGATGATTTTTTCTAATTCTTCCCAACTAACCGTAAGCGGTGGTGCAAAACGAAGTTTATGCTCTGCATACAAAAACCAGTCTATTAACAAACCATCTTGCATAGCTGTATTGATAGCTTTTTGCACTTGTTCAAAGTCTTTAAGTTCAATAGCCCAAAATAATCCTAAACCTGTAAAACCTTGAATGTTATTAAATGTTTTAAGTTCTTGAGCTACAAATTTACCTTTCTCTTGTACATCAGCTAAAAAATCAGGTTCAGTAATAATTTTCAAAGTAGCTAAACTTGCCGCACAACACACAGGATGTCCTCCAAAAGTAGTAATATGCCCTAAAATAGGTTCATAAGAAAATGTTTGCATAATTTCTTTGTCTGCTATAAAAGCACCTATCGGCATACCTCCGCCCATACCTTTTGCCATAACTAATACATCAGGAATAACACCTATCTGCTCAAGATAAAATAAACTACCTGTGCGTCCAAAACCTGTTTGAATTTCATCAAATATAAGTAGAGTGCCTGTTTCTGTGCATTTTTTACGGAGTTTTTTTAAATATTGAGTTTCTGCTATTTTTACTCCTGCTTCACCTTGTATAGGTTCTATTAACACTGCCGCCGTATGCTCATCAATAGAATTCAAACAGCATTCGCTATTGAATAGCGCAAATTCTATGTATGGCAAAAGCGGTTCATACCTGTATTTGAAACTATAACTGCCATTTACACTCATAGCACCTAACGTACTACCATGATAACTTTGATGAAAAGCTATAATTTTTTTTCGCCCTGTATAACGTTTAGCTAATTTGATAGCACCTTCTATGGCTTCGCTACCTGAATTGACAAAATATACACTATTTAATGAATTAGGTAAATTTTTGCACAGCGTTGTGGCTAGTTCTACTTGTGGTGTTTGAATATGTTCACCATAAACCATTGTGTGTAAATACTTTTTACATTGTTTTTCAATAGCGTCTATAACCTTTGGATTACAATGTCCTACATTACTAACCGCAATACCACTAATACAATCTATGTATTTTTTACCTTGTGTATCGTAGATATAAATTCCTTCGGCTTTTTCTACTTCAAGAGCTAGCGGTGTAGGGCTGGTTTGTGCAATGTGATAATAAAATAACTCCCGTATGTTTGGCATGTGCCAATATTAGTAAGTTTTGTACCTTATTCTGCAAATTTTATTCATCTATAAAATTCAAAAGTCTGAATATAAGATACTTAAAAGATACATTTTGACAAATTGAGAAAAAAAAACTTACTTTGCCCGTCTAAAATAAAAATTAAGATATGTTGTTAGAAATGAATCCGCTTATCACTCCCGAACCTGGTTTGTTTATATGGAGTGTAGTTATTTTCCTGATATTCTTTCTTTTATTAAGAAAGTTAGCGTGGAAACCTATTACCGAAGCACTTGCCAAACGTGAAGAAAGTATTACGCAAGCCTTACAGGAAGCGGAGAAAGCCCGTCAGGAAATGGCTAACTTAAAATCCGACAATGAAAAATTACTCAATGAAGCTAAATTAGAAAGAGAAAAAATTCTTAGAGAAGCTCGTGAAATGAAAGAAAGCATTATCGCTGAGGCTCGCGAAAATGCTAAATTAGAAGGTGATAGAATGATTCAAAAAGCCAAAGAAGCTATTGAAGTAGAAAAAAATATGGCTTTACAACAGGTAAAACAACAGGTAGCGGTGCTTTCTGTGGAAGTTGCTGAGAAAATTATCCGCAAAAAATTTGAAAACCCTGCTGAACAGCAAGCCATAGTATCTGAATATCTTAAAGACATTAACCTAAACTAATAAAGGAGGAATTGTATTATGTCAATAACTCGTGTAGCCCAAAGATATGTAAAACCTTTATTAGAAATCGCAGTAGAACAAGGTTTAGAAAAGCGTATTTTAGACGATTTTGCTTTTGTGGACAGTGTTATTAAAGCTAACAAAAACCTTGCTGTTATGCTTTCTAATCCTATCATTTATAGTGATAAAAAACAACGTATTTTGGAGGAGATTTTCAAAGGTAAAGTACATGATTTAGTCATAAAGTTTTTTAGCGTACTCTCTAAAAATAACCGTAACGAAGTATTACCTTATGTTTATGCAGAATATAAAACCGAATATAATCTCATCAAAAATATACATGAAGTAAGTGTTGTTTCTGCATCAGACCTTAATGCACAAAATATGAAAGAGATTGAAGCCCTTTGTCAAAAAATATACAAAACAGGTACTATCTCTATTCAGCATACTATTGACCCAAGTCTCATTGCTGGCTTGATTGTTAAAACAGAACACAAACAGTTTGACCTTTCCGTAGCTTCTCGCCTACGCAAAGTAAAAAGCGAATTACTATAAGCATAACATCTTCATAACTATTTAAGTAACTAAAAACTACCTGTCAGTACATATAAAGTCTGACAGGTTCTTAATATATTAAGCTCCATATAGCTACGCTTTGAAGGGGTTTAAATCCGTGAATATGAACTTGCATAAATTTTTCTGTTGCGTTCAAAGCGGTTTTTTTTTCTTTTTCTGAAAGTACATAATCATAATCAGGATTGAAATAAATTTCATTGAGAAAACTTATAACAGAAGTACTTTCTGCATCTAAAAGAGATTGCCAAGTAGCAATATCAGGACGATAACCTAAATGTCCGCATACATTGAGTATGATGTGAAAATACAGATTAATCAATCTTTCAGATTGCAAATCTAACTGTATAATTTTCTGTTTGAGAAAATCAAATAAGGCTTCTGGTTGTACTTCTTGGTGTAAAACGCGAAGCAAAAATTCTGACAAAAAAGATGTATAAGCCATTTTTTTTATGTCTGTATGCAAACTCTGATGATAGCGAATACTATGAATTTCAGAAAGCAAATGCAGCTCTTTTTCTGTGTCATAGTAAATAGTAGTTTCAGACAGGTTCAAAGGCAAAAATGCGCTTATTTTGCTTGTGCCTTTCTTGGGTTTATTTTTTACGCCTTTCGCAATACAGGAGAGTAAGCCATGTGATTTTGTGTACAAACGTACAATAATGCTGTTATCTGAATAATCAATATGATGTAAAACAATAGCTTCGGTATCAATACTCTCTTTGGGCATAAGTCATTCTGTAATGCTTAAAAAAGTTTCTTTTTTTTCTGTAATTTCGTCTAATATAGCAAATAAAGTAGGAATATGGTTTTCTGTTACTAATTTAGTACGGTAAGATTTAATATTTGGGACATTTTTGAAATAATTAGCATAATGCCTGCGCATTTCCAATACACCGAGTTTTTCACCCTTCCATTGAATAGAAAATTCAAGGTGTTGTTTACAAGTTTCTACACGTTTTTCAATACTTGGTGGGGGTAATAATGTGCCTGTTTTAAGATAATGTTTGATTTCATTAAATATCCATGGATAACCAATACTTGCTCTACCTATCATGATACCGTCAGGAAGGTATTTTTCCTTATATTCTAATGCTTTTTGGGGGCTATCTATATCACCATTACCGAATATAGGAATTTTTACTTGGGGATTTTCTTTTACCTGCCGAATATACGTCCAATCTGCTTGACCTTTGTACATCTGTGCGCGTGTACGTGCATGTATTGTAATAGCTTGTACACCTATATCTTGCAAACGTAAAACGGCTTCCATGATATTGATATGGTTAGCGTCCCAGCCCAAGCGAGTTTTTACAGTTACAGGTAAAGGGGCTACGGCTTTGACTATTTCCTCGGTAATTTTTTGCATTTTAGGTAAATCTTGTAATAAGCCTGCTCCTGCGCCTTTGCATGCTACATTTTTTACAGGACAACCATAGTTAATGTCTAGAACGTCAGGATTACTACTTGCGGCAATCTCTGCACCTTTTCGCATTACCTCTACTTTATCTCCATAAATTTGTATGCCAATAGGGCGTTCGTAGTCATAAATATCTAATTTTTTGAAACTCTTATCTGCATCTCGGATTAAGCCTTCTGTGCTAATAAATTCTGTGTACATCATGTCTGCACCATTTTGCTTGCATACCTTGCGGAAGGGCGGGTCGCTGACATCTTCCATAGGGGCTAATAATAGCGGAAAATTCTCAAAAACAGCATTTCCTATACGTATCATACCTGCAAAAATACTCAAAAAAACAAAATAAAAATCACTTTACCTGAACTAGGTAAAGTGAAATAGATTGTACTCTTGATACAATAACGTTGTGATCCCTACGGGACTCGAACCCGTGTTACCGCCGTGAAAGGGCGATGTCCTAACCGCTAGACGAAGGGACCAGTTTCTTTTAGAAATGGACTGCAAAGATACAATGTATATTGTGCTTTTGTCAAGAAAAAAATATTTTTTTTATCTATCTTACTGTAAATCAGTATATTTTTTTTATATTTTGAAATACCGCAACAAATATGTTAATTTGCCACAAATTTAACTATTGTACTATATGAAAATTATTGTTTGTGTAAGTTGTGTACCTGATACTACAACCAAACCTACCTTTATAGAAAATAACAGTAAACTCAATGAACAAGGCGTTCAGTTTATTGTTAATCCGTATGATGAGTATTCTTTGGCAAGAGCTGTGGCGCTTCGTGATGCCAATCCAGGTTCAAAAATTACCGTGATTACTGTCGGAGAAGCAAGCACAGAACAAAATATCCGTAAAGCACTTGCGGCAGGAGCAGATGAAGCCATTCGTATCAATGCAAAACCTATTAACGCTCAGTATGTAGCTAAACAAATAGCACATGTCCTTAAAGAGATAGGTTTTGATATTATTTTTACAGGAAAAGAGTCTATTGATTACAACGGCGGCATAACAGGAAACTTGATAGCCACAGAATTAGATATTCCTTATACACATAGCGTTACTTCACTTGAAGTTTCAGGTAATGAAGCTAAAATGGAACGTGAAATAGAAGGAGGTAAAGAAGTAGTAAAATCCAGCTTACCTATGGTGCTGGGTTCTCAAAAAGGTATAGGCGAACCTATTATCCCGAATATGATGGGTATAGCCAAAGCAAGAACAAAACCTTTAACAGTAAAAGAACCTATTGCCGTAGAAATTCCTACTCTGTTAGTTACTCATGAACTACCTAAACCCAAAGGTGCAGGAAAATTCTTTAAGGCCGAAGGTAATGTGCAAGATGCTGTTAATCAGCTAATAGAGTCATTATCCAAAGAAGCAAAAACGATTTAATTGTTCATTTTTCATTAAATTTTTTATTTTAGCAAGTCATGTCAGTATTAGTATATTTAGATAGCGCAAACGGCGCACTTAGAAAAACAGCTTATGAAGCAGTAGCTTATGCTACACATTTAGGACAGGAAGTTATAGCTTTAGCTATAGGTAATATAGAAAATACGCAAAGTTTAGCCGATATGGGTAAATATGGTGCAAGCAAAGTATATCATATCAACGACGAAAAACTGAAAACCTTTGCTAATGCGGCGTATGCGTCTGTAATTGCACAAGCGGCAAAAGAACTTAATTGTAAAACTATTGTATTTAGTGCCTCTTCTATTGGAGGAGTAATTGCGCCGCGCGCAGCTGTAAAACTCAATGCAGGGTTGCTCTCTGATATTAACGTATTGCCCAAGGTTGAAAACGGTCAGTTAATAGTAGGAAAAACCGTGTTTTCAGGTAAAGCTAATGCTACTTTCAGTCTGAGTGGTGAATACAATGTTATCTCTGTCCGTCCTAATACCGTAAAACCAAGTGAAACAGGCAGTCCTGTGAACGTAGAAACACTCAACATCAGTGCAGGGGAAACAGATTTTCGTGCGGTAGCCGAAGCTATTCTCAAAACCTCTGATAAAATTTCTCTTACCGAAGCAGACATTATTGTTTCAGGAGGTAGAGGTATGAAAGGACCCGAGAATTTTTATCTCATTGAAAATTTAGCCGAAGTACTCGGTGCGGCAGTAGGTGCGTCTCGCGCAGCCGTAGACGCAGGTTGGAGACCCCATAGTCAACAAGTTGGACAAACAGGTAAAACCGTTTCTCCAACTATGTACATTGCTGTGGGAATATCTGGTGCTATTCAGCACCTTGCAGGTATGGGAACGTCCAAAGTGATTGTAGCTATCAACAAAGACCCCGAAGCGCCTATTTTCAAAGTAGCAGATTACGGAATTATTGGTGATGCTTTTGAGGTAGTTCCTGCACTTACCGAAGCACTCAAAGCCTATAAGCAAAAAATAAGTTAAATATTTCGGATAAGGAGGAGAGTACTGTCTTGGAAGATTCACGCATACCATTGGAAATATTAGGTTTATCCAGTAGCCATTCCAGTACCCATTCTTACGCACTTATTCTTGGAGAAAAGAATGGTAAAAGAAAACTGCCCATTATTATAGGCGCTTTTGAAGCACAGGCAATTGCTATTGAAGTGGAAGGCATTAAACCCAACCGACCTATGACACATGACCTGTTCAGGAGTTTTGCAATAGAATTCAATATAAAAGTAACAGAGGTTGTAATCACAGATTTGAAAGAAGGAATATTCTATGCACATATCATTTGTCAGGGTAACGATATTGTCAGAAAGATAGATGCCCGACCTAGCGACGCTATTGCGATTGCAGTGCGGTTCAATGCACCCATATATACTAATGAAAGCGTATTACAAGAAGGCGGCGTGGTGCTTAAAGATAACCTCTACTCCTCTACGGAAGAAAACTCTGATACTCGAGAAAATCAACAAAAAGATCTGTCTGTTGCTGAAAAATTACAAAAACTTAAACAGGAAATGAATGAAGCGCTTCAAAATGAAGATTATGAACTAGCCGCACGCCTTCGTGATGAAATCAAGCGATTAGAGTCATAAATACACAAACGACAATTTTTTGTAAAACTTCTCAGCGTGAGTATATCTGCTCATGCTGATTTTTTATGTATCAAACAAGAACATTAACTTATCTTGCTTATGAACTTTAATACGCTTTAATTATTCAAGCATAAAAATTTGTATATTTGTTCTTCGTATTCATGTTAGCAGACATACAAATCCCTTTTAGTGATTTTTTAACCAAGAGCGAACAATCTAAAATTATAGCTTCTATTATTATCATAGCTGTTTTATGGCTATTGAGGAAGATATTGTATCGTGTATTAGTCAGAAACATAAAGGAGAAAAAAAGAAAATACCAAATAGGTAAAACTATCAACTATACTATTTCTTTTTTGGGAGTATTAGTAATAGCACGTATATGGTTTGATGGTTTTCAGTCTATTGCTACATTTTTAGGATTGCTCTCCGCAGGCTTAGCCATTGCGCTTAAAGATCCTGTTTCTAATTTAGCAGGATGGATATATATTATCTGGCGCAAACCTTTTGATTTGGGACATAGAGTTCAGATAGGTTCTTTTGCGGGAGATGTGATAGATATAAGTATGTTTCAACTTTCAATTATGGAAATTGGCAACTGGGTAGATGCAGACCAGCATACAGGGCGAGTTATTCATATCCCTAACGGTAAAGTGTTTACAGAACCCTTAGCTAATTATAGTCAGGGTATGCAGTATATATGGCATGAAGTTCCTGTACATATTACGTATGAAAGCAATTGGGAAAAAGCAAGAGATATTCTTAAAAATATTGTTATCAAACATGCGGCACACCATACCAAAGAAGCAGAAAAACAAGCCGCGGAATCCAGTAAGGAATATCTGCTTATAGCTTTAACCTTAAATCCAAATGTATATGTAAGTGTAGAAGATTATGCTATCCGCTTAACGATGCGATACTTGTGTAATCCTCGTAAAAGACGCTCCACAGAACAAACTATGTGGGAAGAAGTATTAAAGGCTTTTGCACAGTGTCCTGATATTAGTTTAGCTTACCCTACCACGCGTTTTTATAACAACACTCAAGAAGGTAAACCTCAGTTAGGATATAAACAGCATGTATTTCGTAGAGCTACCAAAGATGGCTTTGAAAATTTGTAAGAATCTTTATCAAGTTAAAAATTTTACTTTATTTTGTAAACATGCTTCGCAGGATATTTCTCAATGAACGGCTGATACTCAGTGTTATTTTGTGTAATGCTGTGGTTATGTTTCTTTTAGCTTTTGACCAACTCTCCAATAACATTTTTTTAGATACCTTAGACCATGTGTTTACAGTATTTTTTGCTTTTGAAGTAGCCGTAAAAATAGGGTTGTTGTCCTGGCGGGTGTATATTTCAGACAGATGGAATATGTTTGATTTTGTTATTACTTTTGTCAGCCTTCCCAGCCTCCTACTGATTATATTCAAAGATATACCTGACCTTTCCGCACTTTTGGTATTCAGAGTGGTTAGGGTAGCCAAATTTTTTCGTTTTTTACGGTTTATACCTGATATTCAAAATTTAATACAGGGCGTAAAAAGAGCAGTGCGAGCTTCTATTTTTGTTTTTATAGTGCTGTTTATTTATATTTTTATCTTGTCTTTATTCAGTTGTTTTCTGTTTAAGGACTTATGCCCTGAACACTTTAAAAACCCCATAGATGCTTTTTATTCCATTTTTAAGATATTCACGGTGGAGGGCTGGTATGAAATTCCTGATTTAATCAGTACAAGGTCTAATTTTTTTACAGGTGCATTAGTTAAATTATACTTTGTTTTGGTTGTTCTTACAGGAGGTATATTCGGCTTTTCTATTGTTAATGCTATTTTTGTAGATGAAATGGTTAAAGACAACAATGATAATTTGGAAGTACAGGTAAAAGAACTTCATAAAAAAATAGATTTACTGTTGGCAGAGAAAAACATCAGAGAATAACAAAAAAACCTGCTTTTTTATAGCAGACCTTCTGAATTTATTTCAGAAATTGGCTAATGATTTCCACCCATAATGACAGGAGTTTTGCCGTCTGTGATAATTACTTTGTTTTGAGTGGTTTTAATAGCATCTATCCACTTTTCCATGAGCACTGCTTGGGTTAAGCCTTGTGCGCGTACTTTATTGGCCTCGGCTTCAATTTTAGCTTTTTCAAGTTCCATTTTTGCTACGGCAAGTTCATTTTTTACCTGTTCTGCCTGCTGAATGGCATTATTTCTACGTTCAATAGCGGCTATCATAGATGCAGGGGGCTTTAAGCCTGATGAGAGTGAAGTTATAGAGAAAAATTTACGTTCAAATTCTTGTTTCAGACGGTTTTCTACATGCTGTTCAAAAATATTCATGTGTGTTAGAAGACTATCTGTGCTGTAATTTCTTGCTTCCTCCCTGTACGCGTTGATAACCAAAGGGTCAAGGATTTGTACACCAATGTTATCCATCATTTTGTTGGGGTCTGCTAGTCCTACGTGCTTGTAATTAAAAACAATTTCTACCCCTTTACCTCGCATAGGCTGAAAAGTAAATACAGGGTCTACGGTAAAAGCACCACCATCGCGAGTAATAATGGTTACTGCGGGAGGGTCCGCACGCTGCTCCCACATAGGAACGTTATACAATTCGCTTCCGGGTAGCAAAATACCCCTTGTGAACCTTGTACAAGTTTGAAGTCATCTTTGCCATTTCGGCCGTAATGCTGCATGAGTACGCCTTCGCAGTTAGGTTTTACGCGGTTACAGCCTACACAGGAAGTAAGCACGAATGCCATTACAGATAAAGTAAAAATAAGCCATGTTTTTGTTTTCATATATATTTAGGATTTGGATTTGAATACTTTTTTGTAAGGAAATAAAACGAGTATAATTAAATGAATAATCATTGTTCTAAATGCCCAATAAGGATGTGTTCCTTGAAATATAGTAATGTGAAGCACAGCTGATACCGCATTTACAACTACAAAGCAGATAATAAAAATCAAGATTTTTTGCATAATTTTCAGGTGATTAAACAAAGTAAAGATCGGTGAAGTTACTTAAAATCCTATAAAACAAGGTTAAAAGTGTATCAGTTTTATGTCTTCACAGTCAGGTTTAAGGATAATTTGCCCCGTACGTTTGTTAAGTATGCCGTACAATCGTATGCGGTTTGTGCTTTCAGGGGGAACACGTATGAGTTCTATCAAGTCTCCCCAGTAAGGACGTACAAGGTCAAACTGTGGTGGATAAACAAGGCGTTTTTGGGTATCTATAAATGCCCATTTAGCACCTATTTTGACAGGTTCTACGGGAGGTATGATATTATTATTAACCAAAAAACTATTTTGTTTTTGTACTTCTCCTTTTTTATTGATTTCTACCCAGTTGTTATCCACATTTACAAAAGCTACACCTTCAAAGAAAGACTCTGCATCGTCAAATTTGAAGTCTATTACAGTCTGATTTTTAGCGTTAATATATCCATATTTGCGAAAATCTTTTTGTACAGGCGCTAGACTATCCTTAAAAGGTTTTGCATTAGTATAAGAAAAGGGAACGATAACATTTCCCAGTGTATCGATATATCCCCAGAGTCCTTGTTTAAGTACCGCGGCTTTACCTTCTGAGAATGCCGTAACACGGTCATATTCGGGCTTAATAACAATTTTACCATCTAAATTCAGAAAACCAATTTTATCATTTTTCTTAAATTCTATACGCCTTTCGCTGGGTGTTCCAAGATATTCATGTGCACACAAGATAATTTCTCTGCCTTTTTTGTTAATCATTCCCCATGCGTTACCAATTCTGACAGTCGCAAAACCATCTTTGAAAGCTGTGATTTCATCATATTTAGGTTCTACAATCAAATTACCTGCACTATCTATACAGCCAAGTTTGTTTTTTACCTTAATAATACCTATACCTTCTTGATAAGTTATCATATTGTATGCTTTTACCGTATTTGAACTTTGCTTTCTCTCAATAGAGTCTAACCATAGTTTTGCTTGTGAATACGTATCAAAAAGAACTTCTTCACCATGATTTTTGATTGCCCATTTTAAGCCATTTTCAATGCGTATAATATCGTATTTGAAATTAAAATACAGTGTGCTATCTTTTTTAGAGAATTGGATTTGTCGTATTTGTTCGCCGTTTTGCCATTTGTACCAGTATCCTTCTTTTTTTAGGTATATCTCATTTTTTTGAAAAGATACATCTGAATACCTAAAAGGTAAAATTATTCTACCCAGAGTATCTATCAGTGTAAAAGCAGGAAGGTTTTCTTCTTTGGTGTCTAAAAGTATGTATTGAATATCTTCATAAAAACTGCTTACTTGTTTAGTGTCTCTGAAAGGAATAATTATTTGATTATTAACATTGATACAGCCCCATTTTGCATTTTGTTTAACGCAAGCTAATCCATTACTAAAATAATGCACTGTATCGTATTGCGCGGGAATAATTACTTCTCCTCTTTTGTTTAGAAATCCCCATTTATTGTAGATTTTGTAAGGCAAATAACCGTTTTTACAGGATAGCACTTTTTGTATCTCAGGCGATAATCGCCATAAACTTAAATCTTCTCTTTGTATCAATACATAGCCATCTTTTTTAGCTATGGCAATTCCTTCGGAAAAAGGTTCTATATCTTCAAAATTAGCTTGCAGAACCCATCTACCTTTAAGGTCTATCAAGCCCCATTTATTCATTAAACGTGCAGGTGCTAGATTTTGGCTTACATTTTTGATGTCCTCAAAATAGTGTTTAAAGGTTCTTTTATACGATGTATCTATCAAAAACCAAACGTCTTTACGTTTTACAGGGCAATGTCCTTCATAAAAATTCTTTACGGCTTCATACTTTTTTTTACCAAGTTGTCTGCCACGAGTATCAATAAAAGTCCAATATAATCCATTAAAAACTCCCGCTTTACCTTCTGAAAAATCTGTAACCTCTTCATAATTAGGAGGAATAACAATTTTGCCATTAGTATTGATAAAACCCCACAAATTTAACTTTGCCGCCGCTCTATCTTGACAAAAAGGTCGTATTTGAAAAAATTTTGCAGGAGTTATTATGTTACCTGCTGTATCTAACAAACCATATTTTCGCCCTTGTGCATACCAAAGTAAATTTTGATAAAACGCTGTACCAATAGAGTCTATGTTTTTAATGTTGATTTGTTTTATTTTTTGTGTATGTTTATTATAGCATAGTAAAGTATTTAAATACCCTTTTTGTGCGGAAGCTATTCCTTGATAAAAATCACTTATCTGGTCATATTGTATAGGAATAATTACCTCACCTTTTACATTGATATAGCCATATTTACCATTTTGTGATACTTTGAATAAGCCATGTACATTCATATCGCTGACATAATCATATCTTGGTGAACTAAGAACATCATTCCCATTAGCAAACCCCCATTTTCCGTTTTGTTTATATAGAATAAGTGTTTTTTCTGTAAGTTTCTTTTGTATAGAGTCTTGGTTTATCTCTTTTATCTTTTTGCGGATAACAATTACCGACTGCGCATGCAGGCAGGGCAGAAATGAAAATAGGCAAATAACCCACAAAACAGTTAATTTATACACAATACAAGGTTGGAGGTTATACAAAAATAAACAGTTTTTGCAATATGTGAAGCACAGAAAAGTATTTTTTCGGTTAAATCCTGTTATAGATGTGATTTTTTTTCTTAACTTTGTGTAACCTAATTTTTATCTTATTCTGTATGTTTGCTAATCTTTTTCAACCTAAAAACATAGAAAACTTTCCTATTTCAGAACAAAAGAAAATTATTCTTACCTCTAAAATAGCTATCATAGGTGCGTCTGTACTTTTATTCTACATACCTTTAACGATAATCCTTAAAAGATATGAATTTTTATTTGCTGCGATTTTTACTTTTCTGAATTTTATTTTGGTTATCGCTCTCAATAATAGAAATAAACACTTTTTCGCTAAGTTTTTATTGTGCTTTGAACCCATAATTCACATATTTTTTATAGAGCTTACACAAGGTAATAGCGTTCATTTGTATAACATGGTTATTATTTTTGTACCTTTTGTTGTGTTTGATTTCAAAAAAGAAAAGCAATATTCTATTACCTTTGCCCTTTTGAACTTTATTTCTATTGCTTTCTGTCAATTAGTTGTTTTTTATCCTGAACTTAATCCTTTTGTAAAACGTCCTCCTATATGGTGGTTTGAGTATTTAGATTGGATTACCTCACCAATTGTTATTTTAGCTCTGATATTAGTAATCAGTAATACCAACAGTCAAAATGAAGAGAGATTAGCTAGTACACTTGAATATACTAAATTAGTATATAATGAGTTAGAAAGTACATTAAAGGAAAACCTTGAAGCTACTATACAGTTAGAAAAACTCAATCAAGAGCTTGCATCCCGAGAGGAAGAACTTAGACAGAATTTAGAAGAACTACAAGCTACACAGGAATCTCTAGTCAAAGAAAAACAGATAGTAGAAGACTTAAATAAAAGTCTTATGGTACGAGAGATTGAACTTAAACAGAATGTAGAAGAGCTTACTTATATGCAAGAGCAAATGCAAGCACAAAATAAACTATTGATAGAGGCTCGCAAAAAGATGGAAATGCAAAACCAAGAACTTGCTTCACGTGAAGAGGAACTTAAACAAAATTTAGAAGAACTCCATGCTACACAAGAACAGATGCGGCTTGCCCAGCAAGAAGCAGAACGTAACGCTATGAATGCCAATAAAATTTTTGAAGCCGCACCTGTGGGACTGTTTATTAGTAAGGTAAGCAATCAGACTATTATACAGGCAAATCAGGCTATGGTAAAACTGCTCAAAATCCCTATCTATGAGATTATAGGACGCAGTACTCTGAGCTTTTATGCTTCTGAAGAACAGGCAAAAACCGTTTTTGGCAAACTTATTCAAAGCGGGCGATTTGATGATGAAGAAATAGACCTTAAATTAGATGATGGTTCAGTAATTACAGTACTCGTTTCTGCTCAGGTAATGACACTCAACAATGAAAAAGTAATTGTTGCGGGATTAAATGATATTACAGCCCTTAAAAAAGCACAGGCAGAACTTTCAGATTTAGCACAAAACCTTAGTAAAAAAGTAGAAGAACAGACCGAAGAAATCAAGCGTTCTTTTGCGCAAATGGTACAAAATGAGAAAATGGCGGCACTCGGTCAGTTGGTAGCAGGGGTTGCCCATGAAATCAATACGCCTATTGGGGCTATTAAAGCGTCAGCAGAGAATATGCAGGAGAACTTACCTACTCTCACTCACCAGTTTTTATATGGAGAAATTCCAATGTCCTTCACTACTGTATTGGAAAAAGCAGTTAATCATATACTTTATGAAAAAACCTCACTGAGCTCACGTGAAGAACGCGCGTATCGTAAGCAGATTACAGAAATACTAGAACAAAATAATATAGAAAACGCATCAGAAATTGCTTTTTCACTTGTACAGATTGGTTTAGTTAAAGACATTGAGTTTCTCGTTCCTGTTTTTCAGTCTGAAAATTACCAGAGTATGTTAGAATTACTTTCACGCATCGGAAAACTCAAACTTAACATAGATACCATTCTGGTAGCATCTAATAAAACCAAAAAAATTGTATCTGCACTGAAAGCCTATACACATAGACAAATAGAAACGCTTACACCTACAAATATTAATGAAAGTATAGAAACTGTGCTTATTTTGTATCATAATCAAATCAAGCATGGTATAGAAGTAATTACAGATTTTGCAGAACTACCTATGATAGATTGTTATGCTGATGAACTCGGACAAGTATGGACAAATCTTATTGTCAATGCACTTCAAGCTATGGAATATAAAGGAAAATTAACTATTACTACCAAAGTGCAAGATAAGAACATATTAGTAGCCATCAATGATAATGGACCAGGTATTGCTCCAGAAATTCAAAGTAAAATATTCGAACCGTTCTTTACTACCAAAGTTCAAGGTGAGGGTACAGGTTT
This sequence comes from uncultured Bacteroidia bacterium, assembly GCA_938028625.1. Lineage (GTDB taxonomy): Bacteria > Bacteroidota > Bacteroidia > JANWVE01 > JANWVE01 > JANWVE01. Next base: position 45,480 of record CALIZB010000001.1, read on the forward strand.
AGGATTAGACATTTGTAAAAAAATTATAGAAAAACATAACGGAAAGATGTTCTTCACCTCTGAACCCGGAAATACAACTTTTTATATCTCTTTGCCTATTCAGCAAACTGCTAACGCTCAGTAGAAATATTGCCTGTGTTATGTAAAAGACGTTAAAAAAAATGCTAAATTTGTTGCTATATTGGTATTAAATTTAATCCATGAAAAACGAACTTTTAAACCCACAACATACAGATAAAGAATTAGATACTTTTTTAAGACCACAGCGTTTTATAGATTTTACAGGACAGAATAAAACGATTGAAAACCTCTCTGTTTTTGTACAGGCGGCACTGCAGCGCAAAGAACCCTTGGACCATGTTCTGCTTCACGGACCTCCGGGCCTGGGTAAAACCACACTTTCCTATATCATAGCGCAGGAAATGGGCGCAAAAATGATAACTACCTCAGGACCTGTATTAGAAAAACCTGCGGATTTAGCAGGACTACTCACTAATTTAGACCCTTACAATGTTTTGTTCATAGATGAAATACACCGTTTAAGTCCCGTGGTAGAAGAGTATTTGTACTCCGCAATGGAAGACTTCAAAATAGATATTATGTTAGACAGTGGTCCTAATGCCCGAAGTATTCAGATTGCTCTCAATCCTTTTACTCTGGTAGGAGCTACCACGCGTGCAGGCATGCTTACTGCACCTTTACGTGCAAGGTTCGGTATTACGGCACGTCTGGAATATTATGACATAGAAACTCTTAAAAACATTATTATTCGTTCTGCAAAAATTATCAATGTTCCCATAGAAACGGAAGGTGCTCTGGAAATAGCCAAAAGAAGCAGGGGAACACCTCGTATTGCTAACCGCTTATTGAAAAGAGTACGAGATTTTGCCCAAATCAAAGGAAATGGTAATATAGATAATGAAATTGCCGCTCTTTCTTTGGACGCATTAGAAGTAGACAGCTACGGATTAGATGATATGGACCACAAAATACTCCTTACTATTATTGAAAAGTTCAAAGGCGGACCCGTAGGACTAAATACGATTGCTACTGCTGTAAATGAAACTCCTGATACTATAGAAGAGGTATACGAACCTTACCTTATTCAGCAAGGATTTTTAGTGCGTACTCCACGCGGAAGAGAAGTTACAGAATTAACATACAAACACCTTAAAAAAAATGGCAAAAATATTTACCTAGATAGTTTATTCTGATTTTATAGTTTTTCAATTTCCTCCTCGCTTAATCCTGTGGATAAAGCAATAGTTTTTATGTCTATTCCTAATGCTTTTAATTGTATAGCAGTTTGTATTTTACCTTCTTTAATGCCTTTTTCTAAACCTTCTTTAATACCTTGTTTTCTGCCTTTTTCTATTCCCTTTTGCTCTGCAAATTCTAATTTTATTTGTTCTGTTTCAGCAATGCTTGCTCTGTAACGCAGTTCGTCTATGTGTTTTTCGTATTCTTTACGTTCTTTTTCAGGTAATTTCAAAACATCTAATTGTTTTTTCGCTTCTTTTAAGCCTTTGGCTTTGAAATTATTTAATACTTCATCTGTTTTTAAGAAATATATCCA
>CALIZB010000002.1 GCA_938028625.1 uncultured Bacteroidia bacterium
TTGAGCATATCATAATCGTATGGTAATCTGTGTTTAACAATTTGACGTGGCGTATGAGTCATCGTGGTATCCCACAATGCATCTGGTGTAAAAAATTCTATCACATTAAAATGATAATTGTATTTGATATTATTTAACAAAGGGAAAACATTCAGGTAAATGACAGAAATGGCTCTTGAGACTGCTGTCAGATTTGTTGCCTAGTCACTCTAGTCAAATACAACTTTCGTCTGATACTAAAATGGAAATGTACTTGTAAACTACCATACTTGCCATTTTCATATGTATTAATTAATCTTTAAATGTATATGGGTCGTTCTCTGAAAAATGGTACAACCGACCCCAACCTTCTTTACACGGTTATTGCACGAAAGCTATTTATCCTTTTTAACTTTTGTTTGAGGTATTTATATGCACAAATGATTAAGAAATAGTATGTCAAAGATGAAACATGTTTATGTGGTAGAGAGTTTGTAATGTTACAATTACTGCGAAAAAACGTCTATTTAGAAGGGTCCATTTTGTGACATGCATAGACAGGTAATATTAAAATAGAAGACGATTGTGAATTTAATGATAGCTTTGAAACAAATATTATTTTTCTGAAATATTAAACGCAAAACTATATAATAAATGTACCGAAAGTATTTTTTCAATAGTATTTCTTTTATAATAATACCTCAAAATATGTGTAACGTTCGCAACATTTCGTTTCTCCACTATAACCATATAAATGAATTGATATTCCATGTTTGCATACCATGTCATATTCAGCATATTTTGTTTTTTATACCCTATTGTAATAGTCTTACATAATGAAACACATTTCATTTATATATAATCATACAGACACGAGCTGTGAGATGAAGAACTTTGAAAAAAAGTTTCGTTTCTAAATTTTCATGTAACGAATGTACAATGTTATTTGAAAGTAACAAAAAAACTATTCGCGTTTCGCGTTTCATTTTTGGCGGTTTTAATACATTGTGTTTGTGGTAAACCACAGGTATTAGTCTAATCTCCTTCACACCTGTCACGCGCCGTTAATCCGCATGGTATTTTTCGTTTCTCAAGCGCCCTGTACATGTTGCGAATGTACATGTTCCACGTGTGAGTTGTTCGAGGCCAGTTATGTGAAGTTTAATTAATATTTCTTTTTCAAAATGACGAATAAAGATCGAATTATCAAACAACGCTGTAATATTGTTATTTGGTTTTACTTTAATATATTATATCATTTAATATTATAAATTATCTTTTGTTATTGATGGTGCTTAATAGTATTGGTGTTCTCATATATTGAGTTACGTAATGAGTGGTTATTTAATTTACAGTATCGTATTCCAATCGTTACTCCAACGCTTATTTGTGTAAACATAAAAATTATGATGAAAAACTTAGATTAGTAAACGTAATTACAACTGTGCGTCAGCTAGCTCGTACCTCAAGTTAAATGTGATCACGACATAGCCCTGTCTGTCTGTATGTATTTAATATATAGCTTATTTGTATATCAGTATATAGTGTTTATATGGCACAGAAAGTGTTTTTATTGCGCTACATATAATTAAGAGTTGTATTGGGATTGATCAATGCCATTTTGATGGTTCCCGAATTAAGAATGTTTTGACGTGATGTATTCCAGTGTTGCCACTATGACTTCTGTTTAAGATGATAGATAGTCATGAGTGTTTAACAGTGACGATCAAATCAAATTCGATTCAAATATAAAAGGCCCCAACCAGACCATTCTATTTATCGTCTATTTCCGCATATCAAACCACATTAATATATTTATTTAAATAGCATTTTAGTTTTGTCTTGTATTTACCGAAATATAGTTGTTTATAAAGTGTAACGACCGTTGTGATAATATGGTTTCGGTATGTTTTAAGTGATTAATTGATGTTCATGTCTCCTTGTACTAAATTGTAATTTCTTGTTCGCAACCGTTTCCATGATTTAAAAAGGTATGACAGCACTGCATGTTAGTAAATGAAATCATATTTCCTCTGCTTTCAACCATTCATTACAATCCTATAAAAACGTATTATCTATGTCCATCGAGGTTCCCGTAAATTCATTAGATACTTCAACATCGCACATTTGAATTATATTTAAATATACACCGTCACTATAATTATGTAATGCTTGAATAACATGCGCTTGAAACATAACCTCTAAAGTGCTGAAGTCTCAATAACAGATTTTCATATGTAAAAATCATACCTTTTCATCCATTAATTGATATTTACCATATTAAATGCACTAACAGGGTTTTTTATTTTGGTCATTCAGTAGCTAGCGTATATGATTTGTATATCTATTTTGTATTTTATGACGGCAAATTTTAAAAATAGGTCCAGAATAATCATTTTCTAAAACACTTCTGTTGTAACTGAAATTATTAAGCCCAAAACAATGGATGTAAATCACAAAACCCAAAAAGAATGAAAACTATAGTAAATAAGCACGGCTGGCAAGCCCAAATTTTAATTAAAACATCAATTTATGTTGTTCAAGTTTATAATTTTCATATTATTCGTTCATTAAATCTCCTAGTACAATAAAGCGCATTTCAAAACACTTTTTTGTCGACATTCGTATGTGCGGTCTTATGTCTTTGCACTCCATTTCGTTTCCCTGTAACGACTGTACAAACATCACGCGCGCACGTTGTTTTGCGTTATTAAAAACATACCCCAAGTGAAAATATAAAACTTTTATTAGAAACCAAAATGCGGGATAGTGCTTTTTTGAATTTGGGAAAGAAATCATCTACTTTTGCAAATTTATTTTTGAGGTGTCATGTCACGTTTTCGTACCATTTTCCAGAGAACCACCCATATATAAGAAGTGACGAGCTATTTATACATATAAAGTAGACGAAACAACGGTATCACATTTTATAATCTATAAAATAGGCATG
>CALIZB010000003.1 GCA_938028625.1 uncultured Bacteroidia bacterium
TTTTTTTATCATATCACTTTTGGTATAATAAAACTGCTACTTTGCCCAAGGAAAAATTGCCCGAACTTTTTAATACCTCAAAAGCTGAAAAATACGCAGATTCTCTCTTAAAAAAACTCTCTCTTGATGAAAAAATTCGTCAACTTTTTATCTTATTAAATAGTGAAAAAACAGAGAAAGCAGGAGGGTATTTATACTCTTCGCTATCGGATAGTGTAGTACCAAACCACTCTTCATTGCCATATTTTAACCTTATTCACTATCCTACAAATGAAAAATATCTCCCCAAACTCGCCACTATGGGAATGATATACGAAAATACGCCTCTCCAAAATCAAATGAATGCACTGCTTTATATGATGAAAAATAAAGGATTTAATATGTTGTTTTTACCCATCAGTCCTGCAGAATACCGTTATCAGACAAATTATATCAGCCCAAACGTATCAACCACCGCACACCACTTCAAAATATTTCAGAAACAATGTGTAGAGCAAAAGATTTTACTCGGCTTTTCAGAATTCCCAACTACGCACTCTATAAACGACAGTAATAGTATTCAACAAATACTCCAAAAACAAGGTAAAATATGGCAAGAACTGCAAAGCTATTATATCAATGCGATGCAAATATCTAATACAGATAGTCAAGATGTAAAACCACTCTATTACTCATCTTTTTTTACCAAAGAAATACTACGTAGTTTATACCATTACAAAGGTTTAATTTTTACAGATAGATTGGATAAAAGCCAAACTCCTCCTGATTATGTACAACTCCTTAAAAATGACGTAGATGTGTATGTATGTCCTCCTGATATTAAACAAGCCATTCGTCAAATAAAAAAAGCTATTATTGTCCGAAAAATATCTATTCAGAGTATAAATAACAAAGTAAAACGTATTCTGATGGCAAAGTATTTTATTCAACAAACCCATAAACCATTAGATAATATCTATCCAAGAGCTATTTACCGAAATACTGTGGCTAATAGCGTTTGTGTATTAAAAAATAATAACAATTCACTTCCTCTGCCCATAAATCAAGATTTTTCTGATTGGTCTTGTATAAGTATCAATGCGGATAGCTATACACCTTTTCAACAAACTTTAACGCAGTTTACAGAAAAATTGCATTATTTATACTTGCCATTCAGATTAAATGAAAGACAATTTGAAGAAAAATTAAATAAGGTAAAAAAGAACTGTATTATCAGCATACATGGTGTATTAACGCCTGAGAAAGCAAAAATTATAGAACAATTCTGTAAAACCCGAAATGTTATTTTAGTACATTTTGGTAGCTTATACCTTTCTTTGGATTACTACAAAAACGCACAATGTGTAATGTATCACCCTGAACAAGATAACGATACACAAGATATTGTAGCACAAGCTATTCTTGGGGGTTACGATGTAAAAGGAAATTTTGAATTTTCACTTCCTAATTCTTTCAAACTTACTAAATACAAAGCCTGCATACTCGGAATAGGTTTGCCTGAAGAAGGCGGCATGTATCTCTCTAAATTTGGTATATACGCACATTTAGACTCTGCATTAAAAAAATGGGTAAAGGATAAAATTATGCCAGGTGGACAAATAATGGTTGCCCATAAAGGTAAAATCGTGTATCAAAAAGCCTTTGGAAATCTGACCTATGAAAGCACAGACAAGGTAAAAATGAGTACGCTGTATGATATGGCATCAGTAACTAAAATTTGTGCTACTACGCTCATGTGTATGCGTGCCTACCAAGATAGTTTGCTAAAATTACAAGATAGCCTTAAAAAATATATTCCGTATCTAGACACTGCCAAAGGAACATTAAAAAATGCGATAATTCATAAAATTCTCACCCATCATTCAGGGGCAGGAATTGGTTTACCTGCTTATACGCTTAAATTTTTTCAGAAAGATGCCCCCAAAATGAAACGCTATTTTTCAAAAACATACAAAGAACCCAAAGAAAAAAATAAAAAACTAAATCTTAAAAAAGACACGGCTTTTACTATACCCATAGCAGAAAACCTGTACTTCCGTACAGATATGTGGGATACTATTCTCTACCGCATCAGTAGATTAAACTTGGAAAAAGAAAACGAATATGAATACAGCGATTTTAATATGTATCTTTTACAGCAAGTAGTAGAATATATTTACAAAAAGCCCCTTAATGAGCTTGTAGAACAAGAATTTTATGCCAAAATGAACTTGAAACGCACTTGTTTTTTACCTTTAAAAAAATTTAATCTTGATGAGATTGCCCCCACAGAAAAAGATAATTTTTGGCGAAAACAGCAAATTCATGGCTATGTACATGACCCCACAGCCGCTTTATGTGGTAATGTATGCGGTAATGCCGGATTATTCAGTAATGCCTTCGGTATAACTGCTATTGGGCAGATGCTTCTCAATATGGGCTATTATGGCAGACATAAATTATTAGATACAGCTACCATTGAGCTTTTTACTCTGCCACAACCCGGTACATTCAGAGGATTAGGTTTTAACAAACCTCCTTTACAAAGAGATAGTGTTAATCACCCATGGCAAATGAGTTATAGATGCTCTCCTAAAACCTACGGACATACAGGTTTTACAGGTACATGCCTTTGGGTAGACCCTGAACATGAAATTGTATTCGTGATGCTTACTAACCGTGTATATCCCAAAGCAAATAACAAAAAACTGATAGAAAAGGGCATACGTCAGTATGTACAAGGACTATTTTATGAAGCACTTGGCGTAGAACCTCGCCCAGTAAAAGAAAAAACAGACAAAAAACTGCCCTAAAAACTGCTTTTCGTATTTGCAAAACTGAAAACAGACCTCTACGAATTGTACACACAATCACAAATCTTATAATCAAGATACGCCATTTTAATCGCTGTGTAGGTACAGGAATTATCCACTAGAACCATTTAATCCATGTTGAAAGAAAAATATGCTTCTCTGAATATATCAAAACTCATGTATGGAATATAGTTTTTTACTTCCACTATATTTCTACCAGTCGTTATGCCTATACGAATAAAAGGAACAGTACAGTATTTTTCAAACTTTTCTTTGTTAAATTCAGGGACAGTAACTACAACTCTGCCTTGACCTTCTCCAAATAAAAATGCATCAGGACGTATATTTGCAGGAACTTCTACACTAAAACCAATACCATGTACAAACGCACTTTCAAATAAAGTAGTAATCAATCCGCCATTGGATACATCGTGAGCAGAGTCAATTAAGCGCATTTGTATAAGTTCATAGAGATTTTTGTGCAGTTTGATTTCATTTTCTATATTGAAATACGGTGCAGGACTATATTTTACATTATGATAACTGTACACATATTCACTGCAAGCCATATCTTCATTTACATCTCCTAAAAGATAGATAAAATCCACTTCTTTCTGAAAACCCATAAACATTCTGTCTTCACGCAAGTTTTCCAATAAGCCCACCATGCCTATTGTAGGTGTAGGGAATACAGGTACAGTAACATTATCCATTACAGACTGATTATAAAAACTCACATTTCCGCCTGTTACAGGTATTCCTAGTGCTTCACACGCTGATTTCATACCTTTAATGCTATGTACAAATTGCCAGTATACTTCTTCATTGTACGGGTTACCAAAGTTGAGGCAATTCGTTACACCTAACGGAATACCACCACTACAAGTAATGTTTCTTGCGGCTTCTAATACGGCAATAGCACAACCTATTTCTGGGTTAGCATGTACATAACGACTATTACAATCTACGGTAAGTGCGAGTGCTTTTTTTGTACCTTTTACTTTGATAATAGCGGCATCTGACGGTTGATTGACGCTCATATTAGCTGTACCTACCATGCTGTCGTATTGTTCGTAAATCCAATGTTTAGAGGCTATATTAGGGTGAGAGAGCAAAAATGTTATGATTTTAATGTATTCTTCGGTGCTTTGAGGTACAGGTATAGCGTCAGGATTGTACTTTTTAGTTTCCTGCAAGTACTGGGGTTCTTTGTATGTTCTGTGATATACAGGTGCGCCCCCGCCTAATACAAGTGATTTTGCAGGGACTTTGGCAACCAGTTCGCCGTGCATATAGTATTCTAAATATCCTGTATCGGTGACAGTACCAATTTGTACACAAGGTAAATCCCATTTTTCAAAAATAGCTTTGAGAACTTCTTCTTTACCTTTTTCAATCACAATAAGCATACGTTCTTGGGATTCTGATAGCAAAATCTCAAAAGGTTGCATATTTGCCTGTCGTGTGGGTACTTTATCTAAATGAATCTCCATACCTGAATTACCTTTGGCACTCATTTCAGACGTAGAACAAGTGATACCTGCCGCACCCATATCTTGCATACCTACAATAATACCTGATTCTATGGCTTCCAAAGTAGCCTCTAATAGCAATTTTTCAGTAAAAGGGTCGCCTACCTGTACCGCAGGCAATTTTTCAGTAGATTTTTCAGTAATATCTTCTGAGGCAAATGTAGCGCCATGAATACCATCTTTACCCGTAGCACTGCCTACAATAAACACAAGATTTCCTGCTCCTTTGGCAATAGCAGATACCGTTTTACCTTGTTTTACAATGCCTACGGACATCGCATTAACTAACGGATTTATGTTATAGCAGTCATCAAAAAAGGTTTCTCCGCCTACTGTAGGTACACCAAACGCATTTCCATAATCACCTATACCTTTTACTACTCCACGTACAAGATGTTTAGTACGTTTGTGTGAAATGCTCCCAAAACGCAAAGAATTAAGTGCCGCAATAGGTCTTGCACCCATAGTAAAAATATCTCTATGAATACCTCCTACTCCCGTTGCCGCACCTTGATACGGTTCTAACGCAGAGGGGTGATTATGAGACTCTATCTTAAATGCCACAGCTAATCCATCTCCAATATCCATTAACCCTGCATTCTCTTCTCCTGCTTTTGCTAATACGTATTTACCTTCTTTAGGCAAAGTTTTTAACCATACAATAGAATTCTTATAAGAACAGTGTTCACTCCACATTACAGAATACACAGAGAGTTCCGTAAAATTAGGTTCTCTGCCTAAAAAATCTACAATTTTGAAGTATTCTTCTTCGGTTAGCCCTAACTTTTTAGCCGTAGGTAATAAAGCATGCGTTTGTGTCATGGGACAAAAATATCAAAAAAGAAATGATATTACATCTCTGTAAATAATAACATTTTTCTATTTTTGCGAACATGAATTTGAAATTATCGCTATTTATTGTATTTGGCATAGCTTTATTTACTGCCTGTGGAGGAAAAAAACAAAACAAGGTAAATATGAAATTTCTTGATGAAAAGGAGTTTTCATACAGAGCTGAACAATTTGCTGATTTGCAAGTGCTTCGCTATAAAGTTCCAGGTTTTGAAAAACTTACTCCCAAAGAAAAAGAATTAGCTTATTATTTGTATCAAGCGGCGTATTGTGGCAGAGATATTATCTGGGACCAACATAACAAATATAATTTAGCTATCCGTAGAACATTAGAAAATATTTACACTACTTACAAAGGAGATAAAAATACCGAAGATTACAAAAAGTTTGTAGTATACACCAAAAGAATATGGTTTTCTAACGGTATACATCATCACTACGCAAAGTATAAAATCATGCCCGAGTTTAGCGAAAAGTATTTTGAAGAGTTAGTTAAAAACAGTAACGCAGAAGGCTTTCCTTTACCTGTACAAGACGTATTAAAAATATTAAAGCCTGTCATGTTTGACCCAAATATAGATGCCAAAGGTGTAGATTTAGACCCTTCCAAAGATGTTATACAGGCATCTGCGAACAATAACTATGAAGGTGTTACTCAAAAAGAAGTAGAAGAGTTTTACAAGGCAAAAATTAACCCTAATGATTCTACACCTATTTCTTATGGGCTAAATTCTAAATTAGTCAAAGAAAATGGACAACTTGTGGAAAGAGTGTGGAAAGTGGGAGGAATGTACACACAAGCTATTGAAAAAATTGTGTATTGGTTACAAAAAGCAGTCATGGTAGCTGAAAATGAGAAACAAAGAAAATGGTTAAAATTATTGATAGAATATTACAGAACAGGTGATTTGAAAAAGTTTGATGAATATAACATTGCTTGGGTACAAGATACAGAATCTCGTTTAGATGCGGTAAATGGATTTATTGAAGTATATGGAGATGCATTAGGATATAAAGGAGCTTATGAATCCGTAGTTTCTTTTAGAGATGAAGAAGCTACTAAACGTATTGCCGCTATTAGTAAAGAAGCACAGTATTTTGAAGATAACTCTCCAATTATGCCTACACATAAAAAGAAAAATGTAGTAGGTATTACTGCCAAAGTAATTACAGTATTAGCAGAATCTGGAGACGCTTCGCCCAGCACGCCTATTGGTATCAATCTACCTAATGCAGATTGGATACGTAAAAATCATGGTTCTAAATCAGTGAATTTAGGAAATATTGTAGATGCGTACAATCTTTCTGCCGCAGGAAGCGGATTTTTAGAAGAATTTGCATTCAACCAAGAAGAAATTGACCTTGAGAAAAAATATGGTGCATTAGCAGATAACCTTCATACCGATATGCACGAGGTTATAGGACACGCATCAGGACAACTTAACCCAGGAAAATCTACGGATATGCTTAAAAATTATGCCTCTACATTAGAAGAAGCCCGCGCAGACCTTGTAGCACTGTATTATTTAATGGATAAAAAATTGATAGATATTGGTGTTATGCCAAGTTTAGACGTAGCTAAAGCAGGTTATAATGATTACATTAGCAATGGTTTAATGAAACAATTAGTTCGGTTAAAAGAAGGTGAAGATTTAGAAGAAGCACACATGCGTAATCGCCAGCTTGTAGCATCTTGGGTATATGAAAAAGGTAAAAAAGACAACGTGATTGAAAAAGTAAAAAAAGATGGTAAAACCTATTTTGTGATTAGAAATTATGAAAAACTACGCGTACTTTTTGGAGATTTACTTCGTGAAATACAACGTATCAAATCTGAAGGAGACTATGAAGCAGGTAAAAAACTTGTAGAAACTTATGGTGTTAAGGTAGATAAAGAATTGCATAAAGAAGTATTAGAACGCTATAAAAAACTAAATATTGCCCCATATAGAGGTTTTATCAATCCTGTGCTTATCCCCATAGAAAAAGATGGTAAAATCATAGATGTACAAATAAAATATCCCGCTAACTTTGATGAACAAATGCTGTATTACGCTAAAAATTACTCTTACTTGCCTACATATAATTAGCGCGTTTTATTTAGCTTAATTTAAGCTATAAAAACCGTTATACTCAAAATTATTTGATTTAAGAAAACCTTATTTGCATTTCGGCTTCGGACAATGCAAAAGCAAGGTTTTTTTGATATTTTTCACACTAAAATCATTTTTGATTAAGTATACATAACCTACTTTTCTATTGTTATTGTACCAACAATGTTTTTAATTTGATATTGAGTAAAATTTTCATTTGCTGTGAAGCCAACACCCTGAATAATTTCTGTGGGTGTAGTAATTTTTACAGGCGCATCAGAATAGATTTTTTTCGCTTTTTGGTCGTAGACAAGAGAATCCGTTTCTAATTTTCCACCCTCACTATTAGTTATTACAACGCCATTTTTACCTATAATTTTTTGTTTGCTTTCGTACCAATAACCACTATTAGCGTGTAAATGTGTATCTTCTTTGCCACTCCAATAGTATGTAATAATATCTACGCCCTTTGGAAAAGTACGATATCTGTTTTCAACGAACTTTGTTTCTTTATTAACCTTTTCAAATGTTAGTACTTGGGGTGCAGTAAGATAAAAACGTTTTTTTGCCGAGTCGCTGAATGTATACTGAATACTATCTGCGGTTTCAATAGGTACTTCACCTTTTTGTATATTTTCTGCAAAAGTATCAGTGGTACGTTTACAAGCTGTATTCGTCACTGAGAGTAAAAAAAGAAAAAGCGGCATGGCTATATGTGCGTTTTTGCTTAAAAAAAGAAAGGTTTTCAAAAGATTTTGTACTTTCATGCTCCAAAATTACTAAACCGTCAGGTAAAACGAAGTTATTTTCAAAAAGTTGTGTGAGGAGTTTATCTTGTTCAGGTAAATGATAAGGAGGGTCTAAAAATACCACAGAATAAGGGTTTTGACATTGTTTTGATATAAAATCCCATACGTTCTGTTGAATAAGTGTAACTTGATAAGTATCAATTTTAAGCAAATCAATTTGCTGTTTAATAAACTGAACGCATTTTTTATGTTGTTCTACTATAGTAGCATGTTTTGCTCCTCGGCTTAATGCTTCATAGCTAATATTTCCTGTACCCGCAAAAAGGTCTAGCCATGTAGTTTCTTGCCATTCTATTTGATGATGAAGCATGTTAAATAAACCTTCTTTGGCTTTATCCATAGTAGGTTTAGCAGGCAAGTTTGCGGGGGGATAGAGTTTTTTACCTTTGAATTTACCTGATATAATTCGTATCATAAAGGTCATAAGCGTGAGGTGTGTGAAGGGTATGCGTAAGCATAGTGCGAAGCACCGAAGCGAAAGCGTAGCCCGTAACACACCGACCTGAACGCAGTGAAGGACACGCCCAAGATAAAAAATCTAATCTTTGGCATTGAGTTTTGCAGAGATATATTCCCATGTATAGACATTAGCTTTTTCACTACCAATATCTCTACGATAATCGTCCATTTTTGCACCATTGAATACACCTTTAATAATTCCATCTTTACCAATAAGATACATAACAGGTACAGGTAAAGTATATTCTTTTTCGGTAGGTTTTTTGGTGATTTTTACGCCATTCTGTAATAAACTTTGTATTTCAGGGTGATTAGCGGGAATTTTAATAGAAGATTTATACAAGTCCATAATTTGGTGGTCATTGTCATGCACAAAAGAAAACTGTGCGCCTGTCATCTCTATTACCTCAAAAATATCTTTTTGGCTATCAGGCGTAACCATAATCACTTCTACATCTTTGTTCTTTAAATTACCTGCGGAAGCTACTAATTCTTTAATTTGAGCTTGCCCTTCACTTTGTAATGGGCTATTGGGGTGCGAGTAAATCTGCTCGCTATAAAACATGAGTAGTACATTTTTTTTACCCCGATATTTGTTCATACTCACCATTCCCGCATTCTGATTTACAGCAGTGAAAACAGGAGCTTTTTCGCCTATTTTCATACAAGGGGATACACGAATAAGAGAGTCTATTACACTCTGCCCAAAAACAGATATATAAATACCTAAAAGAAAGAAAAGAAAAGCATTTTTTTTCATATTCATATTTTTATGCAAATTAGCAAAAAAAATACCACTTAAAAGTTATTTTACGCACAATTTTTTGTAAACAACCTGCAAACCTGTATGTATAAATATGGTGTAAATACCTGAACTCAAAGATGAAATATCAATAGTATTTATACCTGTATGCAGTTTTTGTTGTATTTTTACCTGCCCTAATGTATTGCAGAGATACAAATAACTATCTATACTAGCCTTTATGTTTACCTGTCCAAAAGCAGGATTAGGATATATTTCAATTTCATTTGTATAATCATTAAAGTCATTGATAACTGTAGTACAATTTGGGGGTGTTCCTGCTTGTGTGTATAATGTTCCTGTATTAACATACCAATCTTCCCATGTTCCACCTGTATTTGTTTTCCAATCATTAAGGTTAAATGTATGGTTACCTGTATTTGTACCTGCAATTTTGCATACTTTTAGAGCTTGTTGGCTTCTATTCCAGGTAAGCGGTGTAGAGGGAATACAAACTTCGGGCGTGTTTGGCATTACACAATTAGGTTGAATAAAATAAGCAAAATCATTATAGGTAGGATAATCTCCATATACTCTGGCTATTCCTGTACTGTCTATACAAACAGCAGTATATTCATCACAGGCAATACCGTAAGTATCTACGCTATCTTCTTGCATGATGCGTGCAATAAAAGCAGTGTGTCTTCCTCTACGGTCAGGGCTATCGTAATGAGTATCGGTAATAACGTTTTCTAAAATAGGATGATGTATAAAATCATGTTTGAGTAAAGTAACGTTAGTATGATAAGGATTATTTAGTGCTGTGGCAGAAGTAACTGTCCCATATTGTGCTGTAAAAACCAGCCCTCCTTGTATAGCCATACCTGCTGATGTTCCCCCAATAGATGCTTTTTTTACATGAATAAGATAATGTATAGCACTATCTATGGGTGTATTATTCCAATACGATACATAATCCCATTGGTTACCTCCTGCAAACCATAAAGCCTCTGCATTTTTAATACGATTGATAATATAAGGTTCAAAGGCCGCACCTGGACTGTGCATAACAATAGTTTCCACAGAATTTAAAGTTACTCCTAATCCTGAATAAAAATAGCTGTTATATCCATCACTGCCTGATGTACGAAGCACTACTACATCACCACCATTTGCACCCTGTAAAAACCATTTAGATGCAGAGTCATGTTCTGTAGCACCGCCCATAAGCGTAATTCTGTATTCAGGTATTGTGACAACATCGTTTGTATCTCCTACAATATAGCGAGTATAGGTCTGAGAAAGAGTAAAAAATGGTAATATGAAAAATAATAAGAAGCCGCATTTTTTCATAAAACAAAAATACAAAATGTTTTTAACTTAAATAAGTAAAAGGGTTAAACTACAAAAAAGCTCATAGCGTTAATTCTATGAGCTTTTGGTAGGGTTTGATTGGCTATACTTTCTTTCTATTCATTTTCCAATACTTCAAATTCTGTACGGCGATTATTTTGTTTGCCTTCGGGAGTATCATTGGTATCTATGGGTTCAGATTCACCAAAGCCTTTGGCTACCAATCTTTTTGGGTCTATACCTTTACTTTTGAGATAATCTACTACGGATTGTGCGCGTCTTTGGGACAAGTCTTTATTGTATTCTTCTGTACCGTCAGAATCTGTGTGTGAATTAATTTGTATTTTCATATTTGGGTATTCGTTTAAGATAGCCACTACACGGTCAAGTTCTGCTATGGATTGAGGTCTTAAAGTAGCTTTAGCATAATCATAGAATATATTGCGTAAAACCACTTTTGTACCTTTACTAAATCCTTTGAGTTTTGCATTTTTTTCATATTCTTTTGACTCTGTTCCCAGAGGTAAATCAAAGTTTTCGGAATGAAAGGTATAATCTTTTTTGTCTACTCTGAAGCCATAGTTTTTACCTGATGGAAGTGTAACGACATATTTTCCTGTAGCAGAGTTGGTTTTAGATTTAAAGACAACTTTACCTGTTTCGTTATCAGTGATAGTTACTTCTGCTTCTAGGGGCTGTCCTGTGCGTTCATCAGTAATTACACCATAAACCGTGGTTACTGTAATTTTAGGTTTAGGTTTTTCTTCGGGTTTATTTTCTACGGTAACAAGTACTTTGGGTTCAGGCATAGTAATCATATAAATATCTTTATCACCGTAGCTGTCATCACCGCGTGCAGAAGAATAATAAGCACGTTTTTTACTCGGATTTATTACAAAATATACATCATCAGATGCAGTATTGATGGGATAACCGATATTGACAGGTTTGTTCCAAGATCCATCAGGATTACGGGTGGAGTAAAAAATATCATATCCGCCCATGCTATTATGCCCGCGTGAACTGAAATACAAAGTTACGCCGTCATAGTGAATAAAAGGGGCTTCTTCATCAAATTCTGTATTGATATTAGGGCCTAAGTTTTGAATATCTCCCCATTTGCCGTCAGGTTGTTTTTTTGCCACATACAGGTCTAGATTACCTTTTCCTCCGGGTCTATCAGAAGCAAAGAACAATTCTGTACCGTCAGCAGAGATAGAACAATGGGTTTCCCAATGTTTGGTATTGATTTCTTTAAGCGGTTGTGGTTTAGACCAGTCATTACCGTTTAAGGTACAATAATACAAATCTCTTTCATCATAAATAAATAAGGTGCTTCCGTCTGGTGAGATACTTACTGCGGATTCGTTTTTGTGGGATGCATTGATAGTTCTTCCTATATTTTTAGCAGGTTTCCATTCATCTTTTTTTACGTCTTTATCTGCATAAAATACTTCTTCGTAGTGGTGTCCAGAATAAGGGTCTTTTTCACCTTCTCTACGGGTAGTAAAGAAAATACGACTTTCGTCAGCAGTCAGTACGGGTACATAATCTGGAAACTTTCCGTTAATGTTAGGACCTAAATTTTTTATTTCTACATCAAGCGGGTTAAGTACCAGTTGCTTGCCATTTTCACAATTTCGAATAAGTTGAGCTATCTTTTCTGTACTGATGTATAAACTTTTATCTTTTATTCTTGCGTTATAGGCATTGTGTACTCTTTTGTCATTAAGAGCTTGTTTGTAGTATTTAATAGCTTCATCAAAACGGTTATTTAAATGCATGCCTCTACCCAGTAGATACACAAGTTCTTCTTCGCCGTTAGGTTTTATTTTATGTGCCTGTTCAAAGTATTTTAAGCACTCCTGAGGTCTTACTCCGCGTTCGTGGCATAGTCCTGCCTTAAAGTTAGCCTCAAAAGAAGTAGGATCAATACTTGCGGCGATTTCAAAGTGATGAGCGGCTTCATCAAATAAATCATTGTAGTAAGCTGTTTCTCCATCTTTCATGTGCTTGTGAAAATCTTTCTTGGTTCCAGCCGTCTGAGCATGTACCCAACTTTGAACAGCAATAAAAAGCAAGAATAAGAAAATGATAGGTTTCATATGAATTTTTTGCAAAAATAAAGTTTTTTTCTGTATTACAAAAACTTGCCTGTTGCAAATTTGGCGTTATGCCAAAGACAAATTCCATTTGATAGCTATTTTACTTTACTTTGTCATGTTTGTATAAGCAGGTTACAAAAATATAAAATATATTTGCAGTAATAATACAGCACAAGCTTATGTATACAAAACATTTTTCTTTTCTTTTTTTAGTGCTTTTCAGTACTTTTTTTTCCTTTGGGCAGGAGAAATACCAATGTAGTATTGACCTAAATGACGTACAAGATAAAAAAATCAAAGTAAGTATCATCACCCCCAAAAATATAAAGGGAAAGTATATTTTTCAGTTTCCTAAAACAGTACCCGGTACGTATGCAAATTTAGATTATGGCAGGTTTATTAGTAATTTTCAAGCTTTTGATAGTAATAATCAGCCTTTACCTGTAAGCAAAAAAGAACCTAACACTTTTATTATTTCAGGAAAGAATTTAAGTAAAGTTACTTATGAAGTAAGTCCTTCATGGGATACTCCCGTAGATAAAAATGCAATCTTTGAACCCGCAGGTACTAATTTTGAAAAAGATAAATGCTTTATTTTTAATCAAGGGGGAGTATTCGGATATTTGGAAGGCGCTATGATGTTGCCTTATGAAGTTACCATTACGCACCCTAAACATTTATTCGGAGCGTCAGGAATGGAAGTTGCTCGTAAAGATAGCCTCACTGATATATGGAAAGCCCCAAGCTATGTACGATTAGTAGATAACCCAATTATGTATGCACCTTTAGATACTGCTATTCTTAAAGTTGGAAAAACGGAAATTCTTATTTCTTGTTATTCTATGGATAAAAATATCAATGCCAAAGCGCTTGTGCCTTCCATAGAACCTACTGTAAAAGCGTTACAAGCCTTCTTAAAAGAACTTCCTGTTAATAGATACGCATTTTTGTTTTATTTTAGCCACTTGTTTAGTAGTAACTCACGTACAGGTGCATTTGGCGCACTAGAACATTCTTATAGTTCTCTGTATTATTTGCCTATAATGCCAATCTCAGCAGTGGTCAGACAGGTAAACGACGTAGCTTCACATGAGTTTTTACATATTATTACTCCGCTTAACCTGCACAGCCGAGAGATTCATGAGTTTAACTTTTCCAACCCTAAAATGTCCCAACATTTATGGCTGTATGAAGGCAGTACAGAGTATTATTCCCACCTCATTCAGTTAAAGGCAAAAATGATAGATTTAGATGACTTTTTCCGTGAAATACGAGGTAAAATTGAAGCCGCCAACATGATGCCCCGAGATATGAGCATGACAAAAATGAGTGCCAATGTATTAGACGAGAAATATCATAAAGCATACAGACACGTATATGATAAAGGCGCTTTACTTTGTATGGGATTAGATTTAGAAATTATGCGCCTTACACAAGGCAAAATGACCCTCCGTAAAGTAATAGAACAACTCTCTAATAAATATGGTGCAGAACGTCCTTTCGAAGACAATAAACTTTTTGGTGAAATTGTTGCACTTACGCACCCTGATGTCAAAAAGTTTATAGACAAGCACATTTCAGGTACAGAACCCTTAGACTATGCGGCATTATTTAAAACAGTGGGTATTCGTTATGAGAGGCTTGGCAAGATAAGAGTTGCTTCTCTCGAGGCCAGTGGTATAGAACTCGGCATGCTGAACAGTTCCAAAACCCAGATTACCAAAGACTGCCCTGAATACGGCTTAAAATACGGAGACTTTGTAAAGTCTATCAATGGGATAGAAATATCTATTTTTACTGCTATGACTATTGGAGAAGAAATTAAATCCAGCGCAGGAAAACCTATTAAAATTGTAGTAGAGCGTGATGGAAAAACTATTGAAGTAGAAAAGCCACTAAAAGTTGTAGAAGATGATGCTTCTCATGTTTTTGTATTAGAAGATACCAAAGACCCTGTTGTCTTGCAATGTCGTAAGGTATGGATGACGAATGAATAAAACTACTACGCTTACAGTATGCTGACTGCTATTAAAATTAAGAATTTCAAGGTATTTGAAGAAACAGACTGGATACCTATTCAAGGCAATGTTGTATTTATCGGACCTAATAATTCAGGTAAAACCACTATTCTACAAGCTTTGTCTTTATGGCACTATGGCTTACAAAAATGGATATCGCAAAGAAAAAATAGTAAAGCCGTTAGCGCAGTAGTAATGAATAGAAAAGATTTATATGCTATACCTATTTTACATTCAAGGCATATATGGAACAGGTTTTTTACACATAAATCTCAAAAAAATACAAATCAAAAAAGTAAAACTGCACTTTTTAATAACATAGAAATTAGCGTAAAAGGTATCCATGAGAATAAAGAATGGACTTGTACTCTTGAATTTAGATACAATAGTTCAGAAACTATTTATACAAAACTGATTGAAAAATCATTAGATTATGACGTATTAGAAAAAATTCAGATTGCTTTTTTACCCCCTATGTCGGGGCTAAAATTGGAAGAGGAAAAGTTATTATTTTCTACCGTAGAAGCAAGAATAGGTGAAGGTAGAACTGCCGAAGTACTTGGTAATTTATTTTATCAGGTATGTTATCCTGAGTCTGATGTACTGCGAAAAAATAGAAACCCTGAGGAAGATTGGAAATATATTCAACAAACAATCAAAGAATGGTTTAATGTAGAACCTCAAAAACCTGAAATAGACAGCAGAGGTGCTATAAAAATAAAATACATCAATGCTGATAAAATTGAAATGGAAATCAATTCAGCAGGTAGAGGTATGCAACAAATTTTACTTTTACTCTCCTATCTAATGCTGAAGCCTAATACAGTATTTTTATTAGATGAACCTGACGCACATCTTGAAATTCTTAAGCAAGAACAGATATACAAGTTACTCTCTCATTTAGCAAAAGAAAAAAAATCTCAAATTTTAATAGCTAGTCATTCAGAGGTAGTCTTAAATCAAGCCGCTTCTAACCAAGATACTGTAATTGCAGTTCTACCTTTTAGCAAACCTGTCGTAATGGAAAAAACTAGCCATATTCTCAAATCTCTCAAAACTATTCCGATTAGTGAATACTATTTAGCTCAACTCAGAGGCTGGATTTTATACACAGAAGGTACTACTGACCGGAATATCTTAATAAAATTCGCAGAAAAATTAAATCACTCTGTTTTACCTTACTTAAAAAATTGTTTTCACAAACCTTTGAATATCAATGACCCTAATAAAGCTCGTGAACATTTCTCTGCTTTACAATCCGCATACCCTAAACTGATAGGCATTGCTGTATATGATAACATCTCTAATTCCCTAAATACCATGTCTGGACTTTACGAGGATATGTGGCGCAAACGTGAAATAGAAAATTATTTTTATAGTCAAGATACTTTATTAAAATGGGCATTAGGTAAGCAAAACGATTTATTCGCTTCTAATAATGAGAAAGCTATTCAGGACGCATTAGATGATGTATTGACAGGTGCGGCTAAAAAAAACCCAAAAGATGAGTATTGGAATACTTGTAAAGCAAGTGAAGAAATAGAAAAAATACTAAGAAAATACTATGAAAACCTTAACATATATGGAAATACTTCAAAAAATAATTTTATAGAATTGATAGATTATCAATGTGAATTTGACCCTGAGATTACAGAGAAATTAAACTTCATTTATGAACATATACCCAAATAAAACTCTCAATAAAAGTTTATTCTCAATCATATTGTTTATACCTTTGCACTTATGAAAAAAAATATTCTTTTTATTTATATTTCTCTTTTACTGTACTACGGATATTCTCAAAATGGTAGTAAAGAGATAGTTTTAGAAGATATTTGGTTAAAGTACACATTTTATCAAAAACGCCCCAGTGGTATTAATTGGATGAAAAATAGCAAGTATTATTCTGATTTATTAGAAGGAGGCATAATTGCTAAATATGATGTTACCACAGGAAACAAGATAGAAGACCTTTACAAAAATGAGGCTAGATTAGAAATTGAAGACTACAACTTTAATGAAGATGAAAGTAAGATATTAGTTAGTACAGCATCAGAACGTATCTATCGCCGTTCTTCAAAATACAATTTTCACGTTATTGATGTAAGAACACAAAAAGCAGTCCCTTTATCTAAAAATGGCAAACAAATGCACGCCACTTTCTCACCCAATAGCCAAATGATTGCTTTTGTAAGAGATAATAACCTGTATATCAAAGACTTAAATACAGATAAGGAAATACAAATTACCAAAGATGGCAAATCAAATGAAGTTATCAACGGCAGCGCAGACTGGGTATATGAAGAAGAATTTAGTATGTCCAAAGCATTTCAGTGGTCGCCTGATGGGCAGAAACTTGCTTTTATCCGTTTTGATGAAAGTAAAGTAAAAGAATTTTCTATGACAAATTGGGGAAAACTTTATCCCGAAGAATATAAATTCAAATATCCCAAGGCAGGAGAAGCTAATTCTATTGTAACCGTATGGATTTATGATGTTAAATCTAAAAAACTTTTACAAGTAGATACAGGTAAAGAAACAGATATGTATATACCCCGAATTTATTGGACAAAAGATAACAGATTAGCTTTTTTACAACTTAATCGCTTACAAAATGAAATAAATTTATTTTTTGTAGATACTAAAACAGGAAAATCTACACTCATTTTACAAGAAAAATCTGATACCTACATTGACCTCAACAACACTGATTTTCTGCGCTTTTTAGAGAATGGTAAAGAATTTATATGGGGTTCAGAACGAGATGGGTTCATTCAACTCTATTTATATGATATTCAAGGTAATCTCATTCGCAGAATAACGGACAACAAAGGAGATATTACGGCACTTTCTTATATTGATGAAAAAAAACGGCTTATTTACTATATCTCGGCAGAGGTAAGCCCATTAGAAAGGCATCTATTCAGGATTGATTTTGAAGGTAAAAATAAAGTTCAACTTTCTACACAAGCAGGTACAAACAGTGTAAACGTCAGTGAGGACGGACAGTATTATATTCTTTTTCATACTGCGTCAGATAGTCCTTTAAGAGCTACTTTGCATACTTCGGAAGGAGCTATTATTCGCACTTTGGAAGATAATGCAGAACTTCGCAAACGCTTGCAGGAATACAGTTTTTCTCCAAAAGAATTTTTCAAGTTTACGACTTCACAAAACATAGAACTCAACGGCTGGATGATAAAACCCAAAAATTTTGATGCATCTAAAAAATACCCTGTGATTATGTTTGTTTATGGCGGACCTGGTAACCAAACCGTAGAGAACATGTATGACAATTTTGACTTTTTCTGGTATCAGACTTTGGCACAAAAAGGTTATGTTATTGTATCCGTAGATAACCGCGGTACTGACGGCAGAGGAGCGGCTTTCAAAAAATCCACCTATAAAAATCTTGGCAAATTAGAGTGCGAAGACCAAATAGAAGTAGCTAAATATTTAGCTTCACAATCTTGGGTAGATAGCAAACGTATAGGTATCTGGGGCTGGAGTTTTGGCGGGTACTTAACCTCATTATGTATGACCAAAGGCGCGGATTATTTCAAAGCAGGTATTGCTGTTGCGCCTGTAACCAACTGGCGTTACTATGATACTATTTATACAGAACGTTTTTTACAAACTCCCCAACTTAATCCCATAGGTTATGATGATAATTCTCCTATTACACACGCAGGTAAAATGAAAGGTAAATATCTCATTATTCACGGTACAGCTGATGATAATGTTCATTTTCAGAACGCCGTAGATTTTGTAGATGCACTTATTAAAAATAATGTACAGTTTGAAAGTTTTTATTATCCTAACCGAAATCACGGAATTTATGGTGGAAACACAAGATATCACCTATACAGAATGATGACTAATTTCTGGATAAAAAACCTATAATAACCATAAAAATAAAACTTTTTACATGATTTCAGTAATTGGTGGAGGAAGCCTTGCCACAGCCTTAGTAAATATATTAGCACAGCATAGTACAGTACACTGGTGGATGCGAGACCCTAATCAAGCCGAACACATCAGAATACACAGACAAAATCCCAAATATCTCCCTGATTTATACATACCAGAAAATATATTTCCTACTCATGAATGGGATAAAATACTTGAAAACACCGAAGTTATGTTTTTGGTTGTGCCGTCTGCTTTTCTCAAAAGTGTTCTACCTGATACTCTACCTCAAAATATACTGTATGTCAGTGGCATAAAAGGTTTACTATATCCTGAAAATCAAACAGTTTCACAATATCTTACGCATAAATACCACGTTCCAGAAAGTCAAATAGTAGTTTTTAGCGGACCTTCGCATGCAGAAGAAATTGCCCAGCATCAACTTTCTTATTTGCATATCGCGGGTACAAGTACGATACATTTACAAAAAATACAGAAACTATTAACACAATATTATCTGAAAACGACACTCACCGAAGATATACTCGGTATAGAATATCTTGGTGCTATTAAAAATATCATGGCATTAGGTATGGGCATCATCAACGGATTAGGTTACGGAGATAACTTCAAAGCTACTTTTTTTACCTTTATTATTAAAGAAATACAACAGATATTGCAGTTTTTGTGTCCTGATACAGAGAGAAATATATTAGACAATGTATATCTTGGTGACGTGCTTGTTACCTGTTATAGTCAGTTCAGTAGAAACCGTATGTTTGGCAACATGATAGGCAAAGGTTATTCTGTAAAATCGGCACAGTTAGAAATGAATATGGTTGCCGAAGGATATTATGCGTTACAAGGTATTTACAGTCTGTTACAAAGTAAAAAAACAGAGTTTTCTATTGTTGAAATGCTGTACAAGATTATATATGAATTTGCACCTCCCCGTAAAACTGTACAAAAATGGATAGAAACGCATCTATAACCCCTAAAATTGCTGTTTTATTGGATAAACTATATGAAAAATATCATACTACTGATTTTATTTTTGATGACCCTATATCTATTCCTCACGCATATACCCAAAGGCAAGATATAGAGATTACAGGTTTTTTTGCCTCTATACTTGCCTGGGGACAACGCAAAACTATCATAAATAAATGTAAAGAACTTTTTACCCGCATGGACAATGCCCCGTATCAGTTTGTACTACATCATACAAAAAAAGATTATAAACACTTGCAAGGATTTAAGCATCGTACTTTTAATGAAATAGATTTACTTCATTTTGTATCGCAATTACAGCAAATTTATCAAGAATATGATAGTTTAGAACCTTTATTTACAGTAGAACACACAGAGGATAATGTACAATCTGGTTTGGTGAAATTTCATAAAGCATTTTTAAATAATGCACCTTTACGCACACATAAACATATCAGCACACCCATTAAAAACAGTGCTTGCAAACGAATAAATATGTTTTTGCGATGGATGGTACGTCAAAACAGCTCTATAGACTTTGGATTATGGACAAAAATACAACCTTCACAATTAGTTTGTCCATTAGATATACATGTACATCGCGCTGCTGTACAATTAAAGCTGATAGATGAAAAAGACGCTTCTACTTGGAAAACTGCTATAAAACTCACAGAAATTCTTAAAACTTTATCTCCCGATGACCCTGTAAAATATGATTTTGCTCTTTTTGGGTGGAGCAGATATGAACTTGAAACATAATTACACCTCTTCCCAATATATTTTATCTTTAACAATTACTACTGCTATTGATTTTAATTTTTGAAGGGTTTTAAGTTCTGCGTCTACCGTTAAATACTTTTTGAGCTGGTTTTTGGCTAATTCCATAATTTTTGATAACCTACTTTCTTCGCTTTGTTTTAGATACTTGATTTCTAACACATATTGATACGGTTCTGCGGATAAATCAGAACGTTTTAGAACTTCTAAATCTAGGTATCCTTCATTTTTTACCTCTCGCTCTGAACGAATGTAATAAAATGAAGCATGATGTAAATATGCCATCATTAACGCTTTTATGTATTTTTCATCAAATCTTTGATAATCCCGATTAGATAAGTTTTCTAATATACGCTGTATCTCCTTAAAAAATAATTCTATATTCCCATACGCGCATGCTTCTACACTCTTTTCTATGCTGTTAGTGTCATATTTGAGTATCGCTTTTTCTTGTATCACTAACGCATAATACTGCCAAAATAAACGCCCTATCACAAAATTAGGTATCATAAAATTAGGATAACCAGTCTGAGCATCTATTCCAGATAAAGTTAAATTTCCAAGATAATATAAAAAATTGATAAATGCGGTTCTATCAAATGGTTTTTCAAATAAAAATTGATATAACAATGGACAACTAATTTTATCATTTTCTAAAATTTCTTGTAATACTTCTATATTCTCTGCATAGTTTGCTACCTCAAACAGCTTCATTAACTTACCATAATCAGGCATAATGTTAGGGTCTAACATCTCTCTCGGATAAGATTGTTTGTACTTAAAAGCATCTAAAAAATATAAAACCATATCGGGATTATAGAGAGTATGAGTTATTTCTGGATTAAACTTATATCCATTATACCATTTTCTTAAATCATTCATTATTCTGTCTTTTTGGTTATTATCAATTAAAACTAATTCTAAAAAATCTTTTACTTCATCTTCTACAAAACCAAGCATATCATGAAATACCTCATTATTAGACAAGTGTTTTCCAATATTAAATCCGCTGGTAAGACTATCCATGGTCATAGGGGATACTCCTGTAATGAAAAATCTATCTACTATACCCTGTTGTGTGGCTATTTTTAGAGTTTCATAAAACTTACGAACATACCCATTTTGAGATACAGAACGCTTGAACTCTGCTAAATCACGTACTAATATCTCATTCGTAAAATGTTCATATTCATCTATTATTACATATATGGGTGTGCTATCGTTATTTTGTTTTTGCCATGCATCATAATACTCAAAAAAATTATCCATTAAGTTAGCAGGAGAACTAGATAATAAAATACTCTCAACAATATCAGCACAAAATAAATTATACCGATACATAAAATTTTTGAGAGTATGTTTTAACTTGCTTAAAAAGTATTTGTAAGTATGTTCTTCTGTTTGTGTGTCAATACCACTGAAATCAAATTTTAATACTCGGTATTGATTAGCTAATGAAGTAGGATTTTTTCCAATGTAATACTTTGAAAAAATACCTTGAAAGTTGTTCTTTTCTAATATATCATAATAATACTCCAATATAGATACAAAAAGACTTTTTCCAAATCGCCGAGGTCGTAAAAAAATCACGTATCTTTCTTCCTCTTCAAGTTGTTCTATATACTTTGTTTTATCTACAAAAACATAGTTGTTTTTTGTAAGTTGTGCAAAATTACTGATACCATACGGAAATTTTATACGCGGTCTATCCATTGAAACAAAAATAGTAAAATTTAGAAACTATGGAGTAATGAAATTAAAAAGCCGCCATTGCTGACGGCTATACATTATTACTTTAGCGTAATGGTTACTTATCTTGTTCTCTTACTGTATTAGCACAGGCAAGGTTTTAACTTCATTACCCATTCTTACTTTGACAAAGTAAGTACCTTTTTCCTGTACCGCAGGTATAGTAATACTTTGATTACCATGAATAAGATTTATGTTTTGTTGATATACTAATTGTCCAATAGTAGAATAAATCTTTACTTCACCGTCTTGTGATTGGGTAGAGAATAAACCGATATTCCAGTTGTCATAGTGCAATACAGGATTAGGATACACCCATGCGTCATTTTGCTCACCTGAAATAATCACTTCTTTGGCATCACTGAATACAAAAGAACCATCTTTATTGACTACTCTCAAACGATATAAAATGGGACTGTCATACAAATTAGGCTTTTTATCTACAAATTGATACTGTTCTGTACCATTAACAGACACTTCGCCAATGGTTTCAAAAGTATTTCCCCTATCTAAACTTTTTTCTATAACATAATGTGTAACTTCGGATAAATCTTTGGTTTTCCAGTGTAATACTGCACCGCCTTTTTGGGAATATGCATTAAAATTAAGTTGCTCAACAGGCAAGGCACATACCACTACTACATTTTGTGTAATGGTATTGGGACAGTTTGTAACAGGGTCTGTAACGGTTAAGGTTACGGTGTAAGTACCTGCACTAGTATAAGTATGAGTTTGGGAATTGCTTGCACCAATGCCAAAACCTGGCGCACTGATGTCTCCCCAAGACCACAGGTAAGAAGTCAAAGCATTTCCTTGACAAGAACCTCCGATAAGTGTACAAGCAAAACCGCAGGCAACCACTCCAAGCCCGTTACAACTCGTTAATAAAGTAGAAGTACTTGTAAAGTTAATAGGTGTGCCACAGGCTACGGGAGAAGCAGGAGAATAGGTGAAGTTTGCGGTGGGTGCATCTTTTACAGTAATCGTAACGGATGCTGTTTGTACGCATGTTCCACTAGTAACAGTTACATTATAGGTATGCGTACCTGTAGTAGAAAGCGTTTGAGTTAACGTCTGACCTGTTCCTATTACCGTAGGAGAGGGGCTTTTTGTCCAGGAGTAAGAAGTTGCACCGCCAGGATATGCTGTTAAGGTAAAAGCTGAATTTTTACATACATTAGAGGGGGCATTTATACTGGCAGGAGGAGGAGTAGCGGTAAAATTGAGGGTAGTATTTACAGGGGTAAAGTTACCGCATAAATCTTGAAGAGTATTGCCGTCTGTACCTGTTTTAATAGTAAGCGTATAAGGACTTCCTATGGTTAAAGCAGGGGTAAAGTTAATAGTAATTTGAGAAGTCTGTGTACCGCATAAAACACCTGAGGCACTGGTTACAGTAAAAGGACCGCCAGGACCTGAAATAAGAAAATCTGAACCATTACTGGCTATGGTAGAACATAATACAGCTTCACTCATTTGTAAAGTTAGAGTACCTACCCCACAGGGAGTAACCGTAGAAACAGGCATAGGAGGAACATTATCAAATATTACAGCAGTAGAAGGGCTAAAATCTAAGGTATAACCGTTCTGGGACTGACTGTAATTGTCTATAACGAGAACATAAGTCTGTCCTGCGGTTACGGGTAAAATCGTACTAAATCTTGGTCCTGATGCGGGTTCAGAAGGATTAGTACCTGCGGAACTCAATCCTGTTACGCCGGGGTCTGCGGAGAAATTACAGCGTACTTCGGGTGCGGCACCTGTTACAATATCTGAACAGTTTTTACCTGTCATGTTATAGAGTGCAAAATCATAATCTTCACTCATATTCACGGGGGTAATGTTAAAAGCAAGATTTCCTGAGGTTTGTATGGTAAGAATGTACCATACACTGTTTCTTTCTCTTACTCCCAGACAAGAACTGGTAGGCACTTCTTGCTGACTGCCATATCCTGTATAAGAATTAGGCTGATTGTAAATATTTTGACATACAGGAATAGCATTAGGGCAATCTTGCTCAGGTCCCGTGATAGCTGTTTTAGCAATCTGTGCGGTATTAGGCATGTATTTAGCCGCTTCTTTTTCTGCAATTCTTTTTTGCAGTTCTTCTTTACTGATGCTCTGTGCAAAGATAGGTTCAGATACTGTAAGCAAGAGCAATAGGCTGGATAGTATAATGACTTTTTTCATAGGTTAAACTTTTTTCAGGTAATGGTTTTATATTTCAAAATACAGGTACAAAAGTATTCTGTTATTAAACTGTGTAAAAGGGTGCTACCCCCTCAAAATAAATTTATGGTAAACTTATAGTTACGAATTACGTTTAATGAAGGTTAAACAGTACTTGGGAGATAGAAAAATGAAATCAGCATAAAAAAACCTGTAAGACTTTTTTAGAGCTTACAGGTTTCAGAGTTTTCATACAAAGTTTAAGCATCAATTTTAGCGTATTTGGCGTTTTGCTCAATAAATTCTCTGCGCGGGGCTACATCATCACCCATAAGCATAGAAAACACATGGTCAGCTTCGGCGGCACTATCAATAGTTACTTGTAACAGACTGCGTTTGTCGGGGTTCATGGTAGTTTCCCAAAGTTGTTCGGGGTTCATTTCTCCCAAACCTTTGTATCGCTGTATGGTGATTCCTTTTTCGTTTTCACCATCATTAGATAGACGTTTGATAATTTCTTCTCTTTGCTCTTCTGTCCAGCAGTATTCTTCTATTTTTCCTTTTTTAATCAAATAAAGCGGGGGCTGTGCAATGTAAATATGTCCTTTTTCTATCAGGTCTTTCATATAGCGGTAAAAAAAGGTAAGTATAAGTGTACGTATATGACTGCCGTCTATATCAGCATCTGTCATGATAATAATTTTGTGATAGCGTAGTTTTTCGTAATTGTAATCTTCGTTAGTAGCTACCCCTGTACCAATAGCCGTAATGATATTTTTTACCTCTTCGGAGTCATAAATTTTGGCGGGGTGGGATTTTTCTACGTTAAGAATTTTACCTCTTAAAGGTAGTATTGCTTGAAAATGTCTATTTCTACCTTGTTTTGCACTTCCGCCTGCGCTGTCCCCTTCCACGAGGTAAAGTTCGCATTCTTCGGCTTTATTGCTGGAACAGTCTGCTAATTTACCAGGTAATCCTGAACTGGTGAGTGCATTTTTGCGCTGTACCATTTCGCGGGCTTTACGGGCGGCTTCGCGAGCCTCTGCGGCGCGGAGAACTTTGTCTATAATAAGTTTGGCAACTTTGGGAGTTTCTTCAAGATATTCTGCGAGTTTATCCGCAACAATGCTTTCTACTACTCCTGCTACGTCAGAGTTACCCAGTTTAGTTTTAGTTTGTCCTTCAAACTGTGGTTCGGCTACTTTTACAGATAAAACTGCGGTTAAACCCTCGCGAAAATCATCACCTACAATTTCTACTTTGCTTTTACCGAGCAAATTGTTTTTTTCAGCATAATTTTTAAGAGTACGCGTGAGTGCTTTTCTGAATCCTGTAATATGCGTACCACCTTCATGTGTGTTAATGTTATTCACGTAAGAATGAACATTTTCATTGTAAGAGTTATTATATTGCATGGCTAATTGTACGGGTACGCCATTACGTTCTCCTTCAATATAAATAGGTTCGGGGTTTATAGGTTCACGGTTGTTATCTAGATATTTTACAAATTCGTTTAATCCATGTTCAGAATAAAAGGTTTCTTGAAGATTATCGCGTTCATCTTTAAGGTGGATAGTAATTCCTTTATTCAGGTACGCTAATTCTCTGATACGAGATGCCAAAGTATCATATTTATATTCGTGAACCGTAAAAATAGTTTTGTCGGGTTCAAAATAAATTTCTGTGCCTCTTTTGTCCGTTTTACCTATTTCTACTACTTCACTAATGGGTACGCCGCATTTATATTCTTGTTGTTTAATTACTCCGTCACGAAAAACGCGTGCGCGTAAATATGTACTCAACGCATTAACACAACTCACCCCTACGCCATGTAAGCCTCCAGATATTTTGTACGTACCTTTGTCAAACTTGCCGCCTGCATGTAAAACGGTCATTACTACTTCCAGAGCGGATTTTCCTTCTGTGGGGTGCATGTCTGTCGGGATACCTCTTCCGTTATCTAGTACAGAAATAGCATTATTAGCATGAATAGTAACAAATATCTCATTGCAATACCCAGCAAGGGCTTCGTCAATAGAATTGTCTAATACTTCATAAACCAAATGATGCAATCCCCTGAAATTGGTATCTCCGATATACATACTGGGGCGTTTGCGTACAGCTTCTAAACCTTCTAAAACTTGAATATTGCTGGCACTGTACGAGTTTGTTTCAGTTATCACTTCACTCATAATATTGGCGTGCAAATTACAATTTTTTCACAAAACAGCCAAATTAAAGTATAACTTTTTAGCTTTGATAATCAGAAAGATAGAAAAATGATTTTTGAATAATTTTAGCCAATTGCAGATAAAATTTTGACTGATGCCTACAAGTATAGCTGGATTGTCTTTTTTTAATGTATCACTGCTTTACTAATTTCTGCACATTGCACCCCTTCAATTTTACAAAATAAAGTTAGCATAAGAACTGTCAGAATTTATCACTCTCTATTGTTGATTTGATAAAAAACGCTGCATATACTTGCCCAATATATCAAATTCTATATTGACTTTGTCCCCTACCTGCAAGGTATGGATATTCGTATGTTCATAGGTATAAGGAATAATACACACGGAAAACGTATTTTTTTCTGCACTCACTACGGTTAAAGATATGCCATTAACCGCAATAGAACCTTTTTTTACTACAAGAGGAATGTATTTTTCATCATATTCAAAAAGATAGGTCCAACTGCCTTGATGAGATTGTATGTCTAATACGGTTGCCATAGTATCTATGTGTCCTTGTACAAAATGCCCATCAATACGTTGATTAGCAAGCATACTGCGCTCTATATTTACTTTATGTCCTACGTTCCAATATTGTAAAGTAGTACGAGAGAGTGTTTCTTCAATAGCTGTTACTTGATAGGTGTTATTTAGAGCATCAATGTTTATTACGGTAAGACAAACACCGTCATGCGCTACGGATTGGTCAATTTTGAGTTCTTTACTTATATCAGAATACAAGGTAAAAGTCTTGTTTGTACCTTCCGAGAGAATGCCTTTTACTACGGCATAACTTTCAATAATTCCTGTAAACATACACAAAAGTAGATAATTTGTAACGAAAGTAACACACTTGACGAGGTTTATATGCGTATATTTGCATTGTAATAATCACTTATGGAGATTTTAGGATACATAATCGCATTATTTATAGGAGTTTCGCTTGGCTTGACGGGGAGTGGTGGTAGTATTTTAATGTTACCTGTATTAGTCTATCTTTTTGGCGTAGAAATACTTCAAGCTACTACTTATTCTTTGTTTGTGGTAGGTATTACCAGCATTACAGGGTTAGCAAAGTATATCAAAGAAAAATCTATTCATAGTGCATCAATTATTGCATTTGGCATACCTTCTTTATTGTTAATAACCATTACACGCAGATACATCACGCCTGAAATACCTGAAAATATATATCTCTCAGACAGCATAATTATCAGCAGACATATTCTGCTGATGACTTTATTTTCATTACTGATGATAATAGCTTCATTAAAGTTTATTCGTAAAAAAGAAAACGATAAGATTGAGGAAAATACTTGCACACGCGCACAAAATTATTTTTTGAAGTTAAGTATAGCAGGAATAGTAGTTGGATTTTTAACAGGGCTTCTAGGTATAGGTGGAGGGTTTTTAATTATTCCTGCATTAGTTACCTTTGTGCATTTAGATATGAAAAAAGCCATAGGAACTTCTTTATTCTTAATTACTATCAATTCTATAATAGGCTTTTTAAGCGAAAAACATTTTCAGAATATGGACTGGAGGTTATTAGTCAGCATAACGCTTATTTCTATAATAGGAATGATAATAGGAAGTAGTTTGGTCAAAAAAGTAAATACCAAGCAGTTAAAACTAATTTTTGGTTGGTTTATTTTGAGCATGGGAGTATTTATCATATTCAAAGAAATTATTGTATATTCGTACCATAAATAAACATAGATTATGAACATAGAACAAATATATACGGGCTGTTTAGCTCAAGGCGCTTACTACATCACCTCTGATGGGGAAGCCGCTATCATTGACCCTTTACGGGAAATCAAGCCTTATTTGGATAGAATTGCCAAAGATGGAGTAAAGTTAAAATACATCTTTGAAACCCACTTTCATGCAGATTTCGTATCAGGACACTTGGATTTGAATAAAGCCACAGGTGCGCCCATCGTATACGGACCTACGGCTAAACCCGAATTTGATGCCATTATCGCGACCGATGGACAAGAGTTTAGGATAGGTAAAATTACCATAGTAGTTTTACACACGCCAGGGCATACCTTAGAAAGTTCTACTTATCTGCTTAAAGATGAAAATGGCAAACCACATTGTATTTTCTCAGGAGATACCTTATTTCTTGGTGATGTCGGTAGGCCTGACCTTGCGCAAAAAGCCGCACACATGACACAAGAAGAACTTGCAGGCTTGCTGTATGATAGCTTGATGAACAAAATTATGCCTTTACCTGATGAGATTATTGTTTATCCTGCACACGGCGCAGGTAGCGCGTGCGGCAAAAACATGATGAAAGAAACCGTGGATACTCTAGGCAATCAAAAAAAGGTAAATTATGCGCTCAAACAACCCAATAAAGAAGCTTTTATTAAAGCTGTTTTAGATGGTTTGCTTCCACCGCCCAAGTACTTTGGTATGAACGTAGCTATGAATAAACAAGGTTATCAAAATTTTGATACGGTTCTCAAAAAAGGACTTAACCCTATTGACCCAAAAAATTTTGAAAGCATAGTAGAAGCCACGAATGCACTTATCTTGGATACCCGCCCTGCATCAGAATTTTATCAAGGTTTTATACCTAATAGCATCAATATCGGCTTGAAAGGAGATTTTGCCCCCTGGGTAGGTGCTATGATTATAGATGTCCAACAACCTATTGCATTAGTTTGTGTACCAGGTACAGAAGAAGAAGCTATTACAAGATTAAGTCGTGTAGGTTTTGATAATGTAATAGGTTACCTTGATGGTGGTTTTGAAGCATGGAAAAACGCAGGATTAGAAATAGATACCGTTAATAGAATTACCGCCACACAGTTTGAACAGCAAGTAAATATAAACAAAGACCTTATTATTGATGTGCGCAAACCGTCTGAATACGAAGCAGAACACGTAGAAAATGCAGAAAATAAATCTCTGGATTTTATAAACGAATGGATAAAAGACCTTAACCCCGATACACATTTTTATATTCACTGTGCAGGCGGATACCGCAGTATGATAGCCGCAAGCATCTTGCAATCTCGGGGATACAGAAATTTTACTGAAATAGAAGGTGGTTTTAATGCTATAAAAAACACAAAAATTCCTGTAACTAACTTTGTCTGTCAAAGTAAAAACAAAGTATAATGCTCAAACCTATAAGGTTTTGTAAAATTAAACAAGTAATTTTGAACTATAAGACCTTATAGGTTTTTAATTTTATGCTAAATTTGCTTTAAAGACCTTTTATGTATGCCCATAGATAGAATATCCGTATACAATTTTAAGTCTATTCAAGAGCTTGAAAATTTTAGCATTAAACCTATAAATATACTCATAGGGGCTAATGGTGCAGGAAAAACAAATTTTATTGAGTTTTTCAAGCTATTACACCACATATATCAAAAACGATTACAATTTTACACTGCTCAGAATGGTTATGCAGATAGAATATTATTCATGGGTAGAAAAAAATCTTCATTTTTAGGTGGAGAGATTATTTTTAGACCTGATGCAAAAAGCAATACATCTAACACTTATAAATTCAAAATTGTACCACAGACACATGCAGATAACTTTTATTTCGAGGAAGATTTGGCAGGATATAACATATATGCTATGGGATATAATGAGTCTTGGGACTATAAAAACGCAGGTGGAGAAGGTAAGTTAGAAAGTGAAATAATACATAACTATGAACTTACACGCATGGATTTTTTGCGAAACTACTTCAATACATTCAGAATTTTTCATTTTCATGATACTACCCCTAATTCCCCCCTAAAACAACCTTGTAACATAGAAGATAACGAATATCTCAAAGAAAATGGAAGTAATCTTTCGGCTTTTTTATATTCTATCAGGCATACTTCTGAGTTTAATATGATACAGTACACCATTCAAAGTATAGCACCATTTTTTGAACGCTTTGAACTATACCCCAGTGCCAAAAATGAAAATATGATTTCACTCAATTGGGTACACAAAAATGCTGAAAATTATTTCAATGTACATAGTCTCTCTGATGGCACATTAAGGTTTATTGCCTTGACTACGTTGCTTTTACAGCCTAATCCACCTAAAACTATCATTATTGATGAACCTGAATTAGGTTTACATCCTACTGCTATTTACAAATTAGGAGAAATGATAAAAATGGCATCTACAAAATCTCAGGTTATCGTTTCTACACAATCACCGTATTTGGTAGATATATTTGAACCCGAAGATATTATTGTAGTAGAGAGAGAAAATAACCAAAGTATATTTAATCGTTTATCTCGTTTGGAATTGGCAGAATGGTTAGAAAAATACACTATTAGTGAACTTTGGGATAAAAACATTATAGGAGGACTTCCCCGATGAACCCTATTTATGTACTTTGTGAAGGAAAAACAGAGCAAAATTTTGTCAATCAAATTTTGGGAGAGTATTTGTATAATAAATACCAAATAGAACGTATCTATGGTATTATGGCAAATACAAGCAAAAACGCAAAGGGCGGTAGTTTATCTTATTCTAGGTATAAAAATGAAGTTCAGGATTTGTTAAAAAGAGAGGAAAATGCCATAATAACTTCTCTGATAGATTATTACAAATTACAGACGGATTTTCCTGATTATACTGCCATACAAAGCACAAATATTCAGGATAAAGCAGAGAAAGTTTCGCAATTAGAGCAGTCCATAGCAAGAGATATTAAGCATAAACGCTTTTTACCTTATATTCAGTTACATGAATTTGAGGCTTTATTATTCTCTTCTATAAATGGTTTTGATAACCTTGTTGGCTTAGATTTAAAGAAGAAAAAACAGATAGAGAAAATAATAACTTCATATCATAATCCTGAATATATCAATGACGGTCAGGATACACACCCGTCAGCAAGGTTAAGCTAACTTATTCAAGGATATAGAAAACTGCTATTTGCAGAGCAAATTATTAAGCAAAGTGGTATGGATAGTATGGTATTGCTAATTTAGTATAGTTTTTTTTATTTTGCAACTTTATTACTCTAATTCATTTGACTATGAAGACATGCCCAAAATGTAAATCTATTAATTTCTGTAAAGATGGTATAGTAAAACAAAAACAGCGTTTTAAATGCAAAGATTGTAATTTTCGCTTCACCGTGCAAGAAGTAGGAAAACCTGCTATCCTTAAAAGAAACGCCTTAACTTTATATCTTGAAGGTTTAGGGTTTCGCTCTATTGGGAGACTTTTGGGTGTCAGTAATGTAACAGTTATGAACTGGATAAAATCTTTTGGAGAAAAAATTGATGAATTAAGAAATAATTCAGATATTGAAATTGTGGAGATTGATGAATTGCATACCTTTATCGGTTCAAAAAAAAGTATCAATGGATTTGGATTGCTGTTGATAGAAATGGGCATCAATTCATCACTTGTGAAATTGGCAGTAGAGGAACAGAGACAGGGGAAAAACTTTGGAAAAGAATTGAAAGTAAAATAAAAGATAAAGTATGTACTGATTATTGGAACGCATATGAAAAATTTGTTCCAAAAGAAAAGCACGTACAAAGTAAAAAAGAAACATTTACAGTAGAAGGATATAACAGTCTCTTTCGGCATTTTTTAGCGCGTTTAAGGAGAAAAACAAAATGTTATTCAAAATCACTAACAATGCTTCTACATTCTGTAAAATTATTAATGTTCAAATGGAATAACGATTTATCTATACTTTTTTAGCAATACCGATAGTATTTTACAGCGTTGCTGTCGTTTTAGAGAGTGGGTAAAAAAGTTAGTAGAGTATTCTAATAAGAAATTTTGATTGCATTGTGCTAATTTTACCTTGTTTTATCTATCTTAAAATTACAGTCTATTCGCTAATACGCACACTAACTTATATTTTTTATGCTTGCCATTCTGACCATCACTGGTTTCTACCCAAACAATGTAAATGCCCATTCTGCATTTTTCGTTTTCTTCATTAGTACCGTCCCAGGTAAAAAAACTCGGTTCTGTGCCAACCAGTTCATTTTCTTTGAGTTTGCGTACTAATCTGCCTTGTGCATCAAAAATGTAAATGCGTAAAGTAGTAGGTTGATTAAAATTGTAATGTATTTGTAAAAAATCATCTCTGCCATCATTATCGGGGGAGAATACTTTGGGCGATAAAGAAACGCCTTCATTTTCATTAACTAACACTCTTTGGCTATTTTCATACCCAGGTGTACCAAATCCTGCGGTAGAAGCGGCACTATGCCAATTATCTTTACTGTTTGTACGTTGTGAAAAACTTAATCTTTCCAAAGCCACCCCATCTTGGCTGACTAACGTAGGTACATGCCAATCCTTGTAATAGCGTAAAGTATCTATCCATAGCCCTTGATTGCTTATGATAGCACACCCCCCTTTGCTGTCATCATAAGTAGGAAAAGAACTCATTTTGAATAAAGCATTAGGATTTTTTACCTTGTATCTTGCTTTGATAAAAGCAATATCAGCACTCATACAAAAATATTGCTGTGGTAAAAGAATACGGCTTTGGTTAGTAATCGTTTTTATATTATAGATACTATCTTTATCCATGTCTAATTCTGCAATTTTCCAATTTTTAAGGTCTATGGCTTTATCTGAATTATTGTAAATCTCTACATAATCCGAACCATTAGTATAAGGATTAAATAAAATTTCATTGATGATAATATCCCCTGGATGCGCGGTGCGCGGAATAAGTATGGTTAGAGTATCTTTTACGATATTCCCACTACAATCTCTTGCACCATTTATAATGAGTTGATAGGCTTGCATACTATCTAATGAGGTAGCTAAATTCAATGTCATTTTTTGTAAATCAGGCGAAGAGAGTGCTATACTTTGTGGATTTCCAATACCGTTGTTAATGCTATAAAATGCAGTATTTACAGATAAAGCACTGTCTAATGGTTCATTAAATTGAATTTCTAATATAGTTGGACTAATAACTCCAAAAAATGTAATTTTAGGAATTTGTGTATCTGGACTATTAGCGGCTACACTGTTTATTTTACCCGGTGTTCCCCCTGTGAGTGAATTGCTAGCTCGCCAGTTATCACCACTGCGGCAGGGTGTATTCTCGTCTATCATTTCTAAACTGTATCCGCCATTTTTTTTAACATCATCTTTGTACCAATCCAAAGTAAAATTAAGTTTATGAACAATAGCATTTTTTTCGTTCTTTAAAACTAGTACTTCACCATCATTGCTAATGCTCGGAAAACTACTTACACCAAGTACTTGTCCATAAGTACTAAATAAAGGCGCATTAGTAGTAGAAGTGAGAATTAAAAAGGAATCAGGTCTAAGCGTGTAATTAGGTAAAGTAGCTGTATTGTTATCGTTGCTTATTTTCCAACCTGATAGATTAAACGTTTTAGTAGAACGATTTTTGATTTCTATGTATTCCGCATTAGGAAGTCCTACTACGGGCGTAGGGTCTGCCATGAATTCTGAAATAATTACATCATACAATTGTGCTACACGCGGAAATTCAAAAGTTAAAACTTGATTAGTGAGGTTATTAGAACAGTCTTTTACATTATTAACAGTAAGTTGATACGTTTTAGTAGTATCAAAAGTAGCTGTAAAAGTAAGTGTAACCGTAGTAAAATTGGCATCTATGTTTATACTATTAGGGTTGCCTATTCCAAAATTGACAACATAATTTGAAGGATTAACCGCAGATAGGCTATCTAAAGGTTCATTAAATAAGAGTTCTAATTTGTTTAGGGTAGTAGGTGTAAGTTGTATTACGTTAGGTGCAGTATTATCGGGGTTAGATGCGTTAACGCTATTAAGTTGTCCAGGTGTGCCGCCTTGCGCGTGTGTAGAAGCTATCCAATTAGCAAAACCTACACAAGGAAAGTTTGTATCTATCATTTCTAAACTATACCCGCCGTTTTTCTTAACATCATTTTTGTACCAAGTATTACTATAAGTCAATTTATGAATAATGTTTCCGTTATTATCTCGCAAGGTTAAAGTTTCTCCTGAATTATTCAGACTTGGGAAGGAAGTTACTCCTAACGTACTTCCAAAAGTAGAAAACGTGGCTACATTAGTAGTACTGCATAAAATTAAGCGTTGTCCTGGATTAAGCGTATAACTTGCCAGAGTAGCCGTAGACGTATTATCAGATAACTTCCAACCTATTAGGTTAAGTGTTTTTGTAGAACGATTAAATATTTCTAAATATTCAGCATTAGGAAGTCCTACGGGAGGGTCTGGGTCTGCCATGATTTCTGTAAAAATAACATCATAGAGTTCAGGTACAACATACATAAATGTAGCAGTATTGCTTGTACCAATAGTATTTCCTGCTAAATCTTGGATATTAAAACAGGTTACGGTATAATTGATGTTAGCAGTAAGCGGAGTAGACAAGGTTAAATGTACTAATTTAGGATTTCCAATGTCTAAATTAGCAGTAGCAGGTGTGCCTATGCCCCCACTGATAGAATAATTTGTGGGTACATTTGTAGTGCTAGTTTTAAGGTTCTCATTAAATAACAAATCTATTTCTGTGGGGCTTATAACTGTGGCAGAGAGTAATTCGGGGGGTGTAGTATCTACTACGATGGGTCCTACATATACATCATCAAGGTAAAATTTAGTAGCGTTACTTATAGTATATTGACAGTACCAACCCACATAGCTTGTTGAAGTATGGGTATTATCTAATACTGTACCTTGCGAAACAAAAAATGCACCTGTACCTGTGGTATCAGCGAGGAGTTCCCAATTACCGATATTATCACGAGTTACTTTGAGTTTAACAAGGTTATTTGTTTTAGCTACCGTACCAGGTATACCTGCAATGATACGTGTACGCGTAGTACCTGTTTGTTTATAGAGAGAAATAGTATCCGTACTTCCTGTACTACCCCCTAACTGTACATAATATCCGTTTAATGGCGTTTTAAGGTCTGCTTGGTCAGAAACAAGGTAAAAACGGCAAAAATTAGATGTGCTGGGTGAAAATGCAAAGCGTATCCAGACATTCCATTCGGTATTATTTATAGCCGTGTTTGCAGTAGCCAATGAGGAGGAACCTGCCACAGTAGCATTACTTTGTAATTGAAAACTTGTATTAACTTGAAAATTAGCTACATCACCTACCCATGCAGGCGAGGAGGTAAAGTTCCCATCACTAAAATCATCATATACTTGCGCGTAAATTGAATTTGAATAGAAAAAAAGTAGCAAGAAGACTATACAAATATCTTTCATGCTACGAATATATATTTTTTTTGACAAAAGTACAATATTAGATTTTATCAGCCGTTAAGTATCCATTCTAAAAAAGTATTTTTAGGGGTTACAAGTTGCCATTGTGAAGCTGATGACTGAAAACAAGCTATACAAGATGTTTTTGCATGAATAGGCTTTTCACGAGGAATTTGTAACAACAAATTAAGCGTATAAGAAATAGAATAATTATGACCTACAAGAGCAACTTCATTAAATTTTTCATCTATATTTTGGATAAAAGTTAGATAATTGCTATCAAAAGTGTAGAGTTCATCTTGGGTAATAATAGTTTTATCAGGATAGTGTTTGAGAAAGATGTTAGCAGTTTGAATTGCTCTATTTGC
The DNA here is from genome assembly GCA_938028625.1 of uncultured Bacteroidia bacterium. Lineage (GTDB taxonomy): Bacteria > Bacteroidota > Bacteroidia > JANWVE01 > JANWVE01 > JANWVE01. The sequence continues at coordinate 36,168 of CALIZB010000003.1, forward strand.
GGGCGAGGAGAATACTACATCAAGTTTGTCTATTTTATTTTTGAGTAAATCCGCGTAGATATTCATTTTCCAAGTTCCTTTTTCAGTCAGATTGCGTTCTTTATCGTTTTTGCCAAGTCCTTCTTCGGTTTTTGCGTGCCTAATTAAGATAAAGCGTTTTGGCATAACTTATTGATTACTTGAGTTGTTATTTTTGCCGTCCATCGCGCCAAATACTTTTTGCATATCAGGAGTGGTACGAGCATTTGGGCTTTTGCGTATTTTTTGTTCTTCTTGTGCCATATAAATAAACATTCCCCTGATAGCCATACGAGTAGCATAAGCAGGCAAATCTGTATCAGCTTTTTTGACTAATGGTATTTTGTTATAGATTTCTGTGATATTTTTCCATTGTTGCGCTGCGCCTACATTCTCCAAAGATGTTTTGACTATGGGTAAAAAAGCATCATATAAAGGATTAGTACTTGTTTTTCTTAAATACGCAGTAGCGGCACTATCTCCCCCTACAAGTATATTTTTAGCATCATTTAAGGTCATTTTTGTAATGGCATCTATAAATATGCCTGCGGCTTTTTTTGAGGCATCTTCAGCGGCGCGGTTAAGGCTTTTTTCAAAGGTATCTACTTTGTCTTTTTTACCAATTTTAATAAGTTGTTCTTTTACAATTTTAGCTTCATTAGGAAAAGGAATAAATACAAGAGGGTTTTTATAGAAGCCGTCTTTAGCTGAGGCTCTTTCTGTTGCTTTATTAGCGCCTATTTTAAGGGCATCTTTGAGTGCATTTCCTACTTCTCCTTGGGTAAGATTTTGTAACCATCCAGGTATATTGTTCTGACTGTTTCCCAATATAGAAAACATGAACAAAGGTATAAAAACAAATAAGGTTTTTTTCATATATATGTTAAACTATACCCATACTTTACAAAAATGTTGCCAAAAGTTTAATGTTACACAATTATGGGTATATATGTCCATAAATATAAAATTTTGTTATCATTACCTGTAAAATTATTTGTTTATTCAGTAATACTTTTTGGGTTGTTGGGTCATGGAAGCATGCTGTAAGTTTATTCTGTAAAAATAAGTACCTACTGGGTCTGTTTCAATGTTAAGTTTGCCATTTCCTATGTTTCTGAGGTATAAAAAAGCCGTTCCGTCTACACTTTTATATGTACCATAAGCCCCCTCTAATCCCAATCAGACTTGAATATTTGTATGCTACCATCAGGATTTGTACATTTTATTTAGTCAGAGGCTATGCTTGTACTCTCTAATTTGTATTTTTCTGGACTATTTGGAAATTGTACATAAGAAACAGTTTCATAAAATATAAAATTTCCTTCTTGGTCTTTGGCAGTAGATTGTACTATTTTGAGAGGTATCACCTTGTTTGGATTATTAGAGTGTGTATACCAAACTTTGAAATGATGTAAAGAACAAACATAAAGTTTTTCAACGGTATTATTAGAATTTTTACAGGTATATACTTCACAATGTTCAGGTAATTCCATATGGATACTTTGTGTGTATAGATTAAAAGAAACTGTTAGAGATATTCTTAATAATAGTTTTTAGTATATTGATGATGTAGCAAAAGTAAGAAAAGCTAAACGAGCATAAGGTTAAGCTTAACAGATATAATCTGAATTTTTACAAAGATATAACTATTTTTAGTGTAACTTTGCCACATGGATAAATATGTGGTTTCAGCAAGAAAATATCGTCCAAGTACCTTTGAAAGCGTAATTGGACAGTCACATATTACAAAAACACTACGAAATGCTATTAAAAACAACACATTAGCACACTCTTTTTTATTCTGCGGACCACGCGGCGTAGGTAAAACAACTTGCGCAAGAATATTAGCCAAAACTATAAATTGCCATAACATCACTCCTGAGATAGAAGCGTGTAACGAATGTAGCAGTTGTATAAGTTTTAATCAAGGTACAAATCTGAATATCTTTGAATTAGATGCCGCTTCTAATAACAGTGTAGATGATATTAGAACTTTGATTGAACAGACACGTATTCCACCCCAAGACGGAAAATACCGTATTTTTATTGTAGACGAAGTACACATGCTTTCTACTGCGGCTTTTAATGCGTTTCTTAAAACTTTGGAAGAGCCTCCTGCACATGCTGTTTTTATCCTTGCCACTACGGAGAAACATAAAATTCTACCTACTATTTTATCTCGCTGTCAAAAATTTGACTTTAAACGCATAGAAATCAAGCATATAACAGAACAGTTAGAACGTATTGCAAAAAAAGAAAATATACGCTACGAACCTGAAGCCCTTCATATTATTGCCCAAAAAGCTGATGGGGGTATGCGAGACGCACTTAGTATTTTTGACCAACTTGCTAATTTTACAGAACGCAATCTTACTTATAATGCGGTTATTGAAAATCTTCATGTATTAGATTATACTGTTTTTTTTGAACTTACAGAATATTTACTTTCTCAAAATCATACACAGGCTTTATTGCTTTTTCATCAGACCTTGCAAAATGGTTTTGATGCACACCATTTTCTTATCGGTTTAATGGCACATTTGAGAGATTTGTTGCTTGCACAATCCGAAGCATCAGCCAAAATTTTAGAAGTAAGCGAACAAGCACAAAAAAAATATCTTGAAACTGCTCAAAAAGTGAATACAGAATATATTCTCAACGCACTCAATATTTGCGCACAAACAGAAGCACAATATAAAAACTCCGCACAGCCCCGAATGCTTGTAGAATTAGCTATTATTAAACTATGCTACCTAAAAAATGCCGTAGAAACCGCAAAATTACTCCAAAATATAGACCAACTCAAATCTATCGGATTTGAGGAAAAAAAAAACTTAACGCAAACGGATAACACTGCTTCTACTGTTACCAAGTCAAGTACCAGAGTAGATTTCAAATCTCTTAAAGACGCTACTATTAACCCTAATCCTGAACAAATTAAAGAAGTTTTTTCAAAAACAACTCTAAACTCACATAAAAAGAATACAACCCTTGAATTGCCAGATATACCTTCTAATTTGACATTAGAGCAATTATGGGAGTCTTTTAAGCAGTTTATATATCAAAAATACAATAGTGAAAACCTTAAATCTGCAATGGATAGCTCTAAAATAGAGTATAAAGAACCTGTTTTAACCTTGTGGTATATTCATGCCCTTAAAAAATGGCTTATTGATGATGACGAAAAATTTAAACTTTTTGAAGCCTATTTCAGAAAAGGACTAAATAATCCCTCTCTTACTATAAATAGCGAAAAAATTAACATTAATACAGAAGAGGTTCTTACCTCTACCAAGCAAAAAATACAAAACATGATACAAAAAAATCCTGATTTAGTGCATTTTATCACAGCACTTGATTTTCAAATAGAGTGATTTCTATCAAGAAAGATGTTTTTTTATTCTCAATATTAGTATTCCGCTTGCCATGCTGGCAATTACCGCCATAATAAAAAGAATACCATGATCGCTTTGTACAGATATTCCCAAAACAAAAAGATGCAACAGCACCGCATTGAGCATCAGAAACAAAGACAGCACAGACCCCAAAAATTTATATTTAGGTATCCATAGCAAAATACAGGCTACTAATTCTGCAAAACCTGCACCTAATCTACCATAAGGTTCAAGGTGTAAAGCAGAGAATATATATACACTTTCTGGTGCGGCACTGAACTTAAAGAATAAAGTTTGTCCGAGTATAAGCGTAACGATAAGCCTTAAAATGAAAGAAATAGACATACTTAACTATAAATACGAGAAAAAAGAAACTATAAGGTTTTATTAAGTACTTTTTTAAGTTGATTTTTACACTTTAAGGATATAATTTTGAATTCTAATGGTGCGTAATATTGTATTACATTCTTTTGTCAAAAAAATGGTTAGAAGATACACCTACTTTTTAGTGTACGAAAATAAAACACAGATGTTCTACAAGGGTATTTTTTCTGTCTATTGATGAGTATATTTCATAATGCATACAGTCAAGATAAAAAAAAACTTATCCGTCAGAATTTAGATGTTCTCGAAAAATATGACCCACAAGGAAGTTATATTGTCAATTATGTGCTCAAACTGCCCGAAAGCTATAATTTATGTGGAGTTAAGATTACTACCAGTGTTGAGAAAGTAGAAAATTACCTTAACAAAAATACTTTTCAAGAAATGCTCTGGCAACTCTCTACATTAGTACATGAATTTAACCACGAATATACGGGTAATCCGTATTTGTACATGCAAAAAAATAATATCTGTGATGCAAGCAATAACTACTATGCTTATTTTATAGACACCCATCATACTAATTTAGTTAGGTTAAGTAAAGTGTTTCCGAGTAAAAAGATATATGACTATATTCAAAAAAACAATCTGGTTACTTTTAGAGTAAATACGTACATTAATGGAAATACAAGTACGCAGAGTAATGGTATATATGGACTATTAGATGAAATGAATGCCTATCGTGTAGGTGCTATAACACTACTCAATTTGAGTAAGTACTATATAGATAGTCAAGGTAGTTATGAAAAATGGATTATAGAGTACCTGCAAGAGACACAGTCTAACATGATGACATATTTTGAGTTTAAGTTTTTTATTCTGCGGTATCTTATTTATGCCCAAAAAAATGAAAAGCAAATTTACAACAACCTTATGGGTAATACACTATTTCTTAAAAGTTTTGTTGCAGTTGAACAGTCTTTTGAAAAAACAGTTAATGAGTATATTGCCTTTTACAAAAAAGTTTTTTCAGAACTGTAAAAAATGGGTATAGATGTATTTGATGAGTCTAATTCAGAATTTGTTTTTATTAATAAGAAAGGAACAGTGCTGTTAGAAAAAAACGATGATTATAAGAAACTTGAAAATGAACTGAAAAAAATAGAATATCAAGAAATGATGACTGATATTTTAGCTAAAGCAAGATAGCAAGTGTGCTGGCTTATTTTTTGAAAAACTGAATAAAATAAAATTGAGCGGAAGACGGGATTCGAACCCGCGACATTCACCTTGGCAAGGTGATGCTCTACCAACTGAGCTACTTCCGCAAGAGTGTGCCGCAGGCGGGAATCGAACCCGCACCCGTATTACTACAGACAGGATTTTAAGTCCTGCGCGTCTACCTGTTCCGCCACCACGGCAAATACTCTTAATTCTCAAAGAACTTTGAGCAGAAGACGGGATTCGAACCCGCGACATTCACCTTGGCAAGGTGATGCTCTACCAACTGAGCTACTTCTGCATAAAAAGGACTGCAAATATACTTGTTTTATTTACTTATGTCAAGCATTATTTTAGAATTTTTCTATAAACTACTGATAATAAACTCAAAACAAAGTAAAAACCCAGTATATGATTGCGTGAGGCATGCAAAGCAAGGGCGCTTAGCCCTGTGCGAAACGTAGTGTAGCACCGAAGCGTAAGCGTAGTGCGCTGCACGCCGACCTTGCAGGCATGAGCGTAAGCGAAACGCCTTGCAAGGACACGCCCAAAAATAAAGTAAAATATCAGTTTGCTTTCTTGGTTTCGTGTATTTTTACCAAAGCCTCATAACTGACTTTGATAATTTTCTCAATATCTTCATCACTGATAGCATAACTTACAAACATGGCTTCAAACTGACTGGGGGCAAGATAAATACCATTATCAAGATTGTATTGAAAGTACTGAGCAAAAAGTTGAGTATCAGAAGTCATGGCAGTAGTAAGGTCGGTTACGGGAGTGTTTGTAAAAAATAAAGTGAACATAGAACCCACCTGATTAAACTGATAGTTTAAGCCAAGTTTTTGCAAATTAGACTTTATACCTTCTCCGATAGCAAGTGCTTTTTTATTGACCTGTTCCAGCAAATGAGGATTATCTGCTAATAAACGAAGAGTAGTATAACCCGCCGCCATAGCAATAGGATTTCCACTTAATGTACCTGCTTGATATACTTTTCCGATAGGCGCAACACAGTCCATAATTTCTTTTTTTCCGCCGTAAGCACCTACGGGAAGTCCTCCACCAATAATCTTACCAAGTGTGGTCATATCAGGAATAATGTCATAGTACTCTTGCGCTCCACCTAAACTTATTCTAAATCCTGTCATGACTTCATCGAAAATAAGAACAATGCCTTCTTGTGTGCAGAGTTCTCTTAAACCTTGCAAAAATTGTTTTGAAGCAGGTACACAGCCCATATTGCCCACAATAGGTTCTAAAATGATAGCGGCAATTTCATTTTTATTTTCATTTACAGCTCTTTTTACAGCATCTAAATTATTGAAAGGTAAAGAGAGTGTATCTTTAGCTGTACCCTTGGTAACTCCTGCACTGTTAGGAATACCAAAGGTTAAAGCACCACTGCCAGCGTCTACAAGAAAACTATCGCCATGCCCATGATAACACCCAGCGAATTTGATAATTTTATTGCGCTGTGTATATCCTCTTGCGGCACGAATGGCACTCATAGTGGCTTCTGTACCTGAATTGACCATACGCACTTTTTCAATAGAGGGCACTAATTCGCAGATAAGTTTTGCCATTTCAATCTCCATACGGGTAGGTGCACCATAAGAAAATGAATTGATACTTGCTTGATATACTGCTTCTATAACAGGGGGGTAAGCATGTCCAAGTATCATAGGTCCCCAGGAATTTATTAAGTCTATGTAGATATTTCCATCTTCGTCAAATAAATGTGCACCTTTGGCACGTTTGATAAAAACAGGATTTCCACCTACACTTTTGAATGCTCTTACAGGAGAATTTACGCCACCTGGAATATATTTTTTGGCTTCTTCAAATAACTCTTGGCTATATTTTCTTTGCATACCACAAAAGTAAAACAAAAATGAAGAGAAAAAAATCAAAAAGAAACAAGTGCATAACCACAAAGGAGATGCACTTGTACAAGAAAAATATATGAGAAATGTTTTTATTTATTAATGCGAGATGAACCTACGCGAGTCATAGCACAGCGGAAGCCAATAGTAGCAGAACGAGAGGTGTCTTGTTCATGTCTTCTTGCGCCGCAAGTCATGTAGTAAGCGATATCTTTCCACGAACCACCGCGATATACTTTAGTTTTTTCACCTATTAAAGTAGCACTATTTGCACGGCTAACGTTGGTGAGATTTTCAGGTTTTGCAGTAAAGTATTCACCTGAGGTGATGTAGCGGTTATCACCATCCAAACGGTCATTTCTGCGGTGTGGGTTAAGGTCATCAGCATCTTCATAAGTAAGAATACGGTAGGTATCCTGTACCCATTCTGCTACGTTACCAGACATATTGTATAAACCGTAGTTATTAGGTTCACCCCACTTGGTATTAGTAGGAATAGTGTACACGTCATCTGTATTACGAGGGGTCCAGTCAGCGGCTTCAGAGTACCAGCCTGCATAATCCCCGCGACCATGATAGAAGTTTGCTCTCCACTCACCGCGTTTAGGTCTGCGGGTTGTATGACCTTCCCATGGATAAAGTTCATTGTACAAACCACCGCGTGCAGCGTATTCCCATTCTGCTTCAGTAGGTAAGCGGTATTCAGGATACACTACTCTTTGATAACGTGCTGCATCAGGGTCAGTAACAGTAGGGGGGTTATCTTGTGCTAATTTACCATTTACAATAGTAGTTCTCCATTTGCAGTATTCTTGGGCTTGTAACCAGGTAACACCTACTACGGGGTAAAGATTATAAGCAGGATGCTGGAAATAAGTTTTGGTGTAAGGATCATTGAAAGCTAATTCTCTGTACCAAACCATAGTATCAGGAATGTAGAGTTTAAATTTTTCATCTTCTGCGGGGATACTATCTTTCAGACCATACAAAAACTGCTTCCAGTCAAGGTTGGATACTTCACACTCATCCATGTAAAAGGAAGATACAGTTACTTGACGTGGGCGAGCGTCCATATCATAACCAATATCTTGTTCAGAATTACCCAAGTGCATAGTAGCTCCAGGTATAAATACTAGTCCAGGTCCTGTTTCTTGTTCCTGATATTTTTCTACAGTAAAAGGAGTATCTTCTCCAAATTTTTGCCCTGTTGCTTGGGATACACGCGTACGGTTATCTTTTTTCTTACCGCATCCCGTTGTCCATACTGCAACACTAAGGATAACAGTAAGGATAGCTATATTATTAAGTCTTCTCATATTCTTTTGCTTATTTTAAGGTGAGTATAAAATTACTGTTTTTAGAATTTTTATGCAATTTACAACAAAATGATTAACTATGCAAATTTTTGTATGAATATTTATGCACTTTTTTGAAACAAAAAAACATAAATAACTGAATTTCAATGTTTTATTTTTTTATTAAAATCTTGGGCAAGGCATTCTACGAAAACGCTTTCCTTTGAGTTTATTCGTTTGTTCTACTTCAATATTAAAGGAGATTTCGTGAGCGCCAAGTCCGTATCCTCTCATGTTTGAAGTAGTAATATCATAACTGTATCCTACGGTAAACATACCTATTTTTATGCCTGCAAGCAAGATAACTGCATCATTTAATCTGTACCAAGAACCTAATAAAAGCATTTTGTAATTACCATAAACACCTACGTCTATTTGTGTGAAAGGACCTTGTTTTCTGTATAAACCGCCGAAACCTATATTGGTTTTCTCATTTACAGGGAATAAACCACCAATATTTCCTGTCATACGCATAGGAAGTTTGGCACTCTGTCCGTACAATAAAAGGGACTGATTGGGTTGCGTTAAGTGGTGTGCACTAAAACCCGCATACAAGTATTTGTTATACCATTCTATACCTCCTGCAAAATCAGTGTAAGTAATGGTTCTGCTTGCGGGTAAATTCTCACCAGAGGGAAGACTACTATTAAACCCTGTTCTTGGGTCAAGTTGGTTACCAAAAGTTAAGAGATAAAAATCTATGCTTTTTTGTGCAAAACCTGCTTGTCCGCCAAGAAGCAAATTAGAACCACCAAGATTAAAGTTTGCAGAATAAATAGCATTAAAATCAAGGGACTCCAAGTTTCCTTCTCCTGCACGGTCTACATTTATTATAGCCCCTACTCCGTGTGTAACGAGTTTATTTACCTGTTTTCCGCCTTTGTGAGAAGAACCAAATATCAAGGTCTGGTCATAAGCCGCACTGAATGTATTGTAACTCTTACCTAATCCAGGCCACTGGTTTCGGTAAATCAATGTTCCTCTCGGTCCTGCGCCTGAACCAGCAAAAGCAGGGTTCATATACAATTTAGCGGCATAAAACTGCGAAAATTGCGGGTCTTGGGCAAAGGTTTGTAACACAACAAAACAAGCAAAATACAATAATACTTTTTTCATATTTTTGAATGGTTATGCGAAAATAGACATAATTTTTTATTTCATCAAGAAAAAAATAATTTTTTACGGCGTTAGTTTATACACATCAGGCAAATTCCTGCCAAGATTGGCATAGTCTAATCCATAACCGACAATAAAATCATCAGGAATTTGAAAACCCACATAATCTAATTGCATTTCAGGAGATAGCTGGTGCTTGTGAAACAGACAAGCAATTTTAATGCTCTTGGGATTGCGGTGTTTCAGATAATTGACCAGTATTTCCATAGTTCTGCCTGTATCTACAATATCTTCTACAATAATCACATCTTTGTTCTCTACGGTGGCTACGTCTACACCAAGCATAATAAAAGGCTGATGTTTGGCAGAAATTTCTCCCTTGTAACTGGAAATTTTAACAAATTCAAATTCGCAAGAAATGGTAAGATGTTTAGCTAATTCTGCCGCAAAAGGAAAAGCACCATTGAGTACAGGTAATATAAGCGGGGTTGTTCCCTCAAAATCTGTGTTAATTTGATGTGCCATGTTTTTTATTCTGTTCTGAATAATCTCATGGGACATGAAAAGAGTAAAATTTTTATCTAATATTTGTATGTTCATAATGCTTATGAGTGTAAAGATTTCAACGTTTTTTCTGCCTGTTCGCGAGCATCAGCTTCAAAAGTAAGCGAAATAAGATTAGCTACGGACTTTAAAAAAGTATGGTCTTCCTGTTCCCAATGGGTAATACGCCCTACCTGCTCACAACATATAACGCCAATAGTTTTACCTCTCAAACGAATGGGATAGTCTAACATAGAATAGATATTAAACGGTTTAAGATAATTTTCTGTAAATTCTGCGGTCTGACTGTCTGTGCGGGCATCATCAGCAATAATAGCATCCTGATAAAACAAACAACGAAAATAATTTGGATAATCTTTGGCAAAAAGTTCTAAACCCGATTCGTGTTGATTATTCCAATACAAATCTAAACAAGTAATTTTTTCATTGTCTTCCGAGAGTTTCCAAATACTAACACGCTCTACATTCATTGCTTTTGCAGTTTTCTCAGTAAAGATATTAAAAACTTTATCCAGACTTTTTAGTTCAGTATAGTTATTGAGAGTAAGTTCAGATAAAGTATGATTATATATCGCTAATTTTTGTTCTTTTTGATGTAAAATACCATTTAACATGTGTAAGCTCTCTTGTGCGGACTGCAATTCTTCCAAACTTTGACGTAATTCTTCATCTTGTGCTATGAGTTCTTCATTCAGACATTTGAGTTCCTGCATCATTTTTTTATTAGTTTCGTTCTCTATGCTTAATACCAATAAATCTGCGATGGATTTAGCAAAATAGCGTTCTTCGGGTTCAAAAGTACGCTCTATATTACCGTTTTGCTCATAACAAATACAACCTGAAAAATTACCATCTACAAAAAAAGGTACAGCAATGACAGAGATTATACCCATCTGTTTGTAATAAGTATCCGCTAAAGTACGAGTATGAATATGCTTGTAAATATTACTCACAATAAGTGTATCTTCTGTATGCAGTACCTGAAAAAACTGAGGGTGTTCAGAAGCAGAGAGAGTATATTTGATAAACAAGTGAGATTGTACATCTTGACTGTATAAAACTTCAAGATGTAGTTCTTGCCGCTCAACTTCATACTTCCATATAGAACACTGAGAAATATTTAATTCCTGGCAGGCAATTTTAGAAAGGTATTGTTGTGCTTGTTTTTTAGTTTCTACTTTTGGTAAAATATTTTTTGTGAAATTATAGAGTACTCGCTGAAACCTGTTGACTAACTCATTTTTACGTAATAAACGTTCTGTCTGAACACGCATAAATTCTTGCGTAGTACGAAGTTGTTCAAGGTTTTGGGAGAGTTCTTCATTACTGGTTATTAGTTCCTCTGTTTTTACCTGTAATTCCCGCTCTATAGTTTTCTGATGCGATATATCTCTGAATATAGCAATAAGGTATTCTATTTCCTGTTTGCTATTATATATGGGTGCAGAAATTACTTCTAAAGGAATACGTTTGTTGTTCTTGAAAATATCTATATTGGTTACGTGGCTTTTTTTGCCTTTGGCGGCAAGGGTCATTGGGAGTTGTTCATAGGGATAAGGTTCATTACTGTATTCTACATAAAGCGGATACTCTTGTTTGTCTTGTTCAATAATTCCTTTACCCAACAGCCCTACTGCAATATCATTGGCAAGAAAAGTTTTTCTATCTACCGTCTGGATAAGTACCCCCACAGAAAGTTGATTAAAAAACTCTATAAGAAGTTGTTTTTCAATATGCTCCGTTCTTTGAGAGATGATATACACATAATTTTGAGCTAATCTCTTTTTTTGAACAGTCAGAAGCTCATTTTTGCCTGTAACGTATTCACTTTTGTCTTGTATGCATTTTGTAATTATTTGCTGAATATCGTGGTCAGAAACAAGCAAAGAACCTTTTACAAACAACAAATTGCCCTTTTTGTCTGTAAAAACTACTTTGGCAGTGAAGTTGTTCAGCAGAGCATCTATAAGTTCTACATATTCGTTTACACTGATATTCATAGGGTATTAGATGTTTTTTACTTTGTTTTTTTAGTCTTTGTCGTCGTCATCGTCGTCATCATCTTTGTCAGAACCTTCTGCTTCGGGCAGAAGTTTTGTTGCACCGTCCATCTTTCCTTTGGTGTATACGCCTGATGTCATATAAATGATTTTTCCTTGTGGGTCTAAAACATAGAAATAAGGGGTTTCTTTATCAGTCATATTCAGTTCATCTTTATATTTACCTAATCCACCTTGATACACTAATACATATTTATGCAATTCAGGGTCAAGCTCTTTTTTGAGTTTATCTTCTATCTTATCCCCAGCGGCTTGTTTGATACCCCCTATCATAATAACAAAATATACTTGGGCTTCATATTCAGGTTCATGAATAAAAGTACTGAATGCAGGTTGTAACCAGGTTTCTAATTCCTGTTTAGATTTTTGGGAGTATCCTATGCCCAACACAGTATATTTACCTTTGGTACTTGTCGGTAGAGTGATATTTTTATTATCTAATGTAGTACCGCTTAATACAGGAAAAGACTTACCTACCTGCGCTATACTAAAAAAAGGGATTAAATTCAGCAAAGCAATAAACCAATATAGTATTTTCATAATTGTGGAACAAATATAGTACATTTTTTACGAAAAAGCCATGCCAGAGTTTAAATGATTGTAAAATAACCGAAAAAAAGCCGTACACTTGTACACGGCTTTTAAGGATAAAGAATTGTAATTTATTTTTAAGAAATTTATACTCAAATATAGTAGGGTTTATGCACCTGTATTTTCATCTTTTTTCTCTTCGGTATTTTCTTTTTTCTGTTCTTTCTCTGTAACATGACTCATGGCTTGTTTGGATAACTCTTTGGAAAGTTCCGCAATAAATTTATCTCTTACAGGTTTTACCACTTCTTCAGGTAAACCATTTTCATCAGCAATAGGCTGAATTTCTTGCTTGAATATATCACGGCACTGGTCTTTAATAACTCCCTCTAATTCTTCACCTGTAAGTTTTGACGTTTCTTTATCTAATTTTACTTCTTTGTTTTTTTGGATACAATCTTTTACTCTTTTGCCAATGTAGGCAAGGTGATAGGTCTGCCAATCATAGGGGCTTTACCAAAACATTTATACAATTTTTCTATCATAATGAGATAAGGTTAATATTTTGCAAAGATAAGTTTTTTTTTAACGTAAAAATATGTTTATTTAAAAATAACATCTTTTTTTTGAGGTCTTAATTTTTCTTGCCATTTAAAGTCTTTCAAAATAGCATTTTCATTATTTATTTCTTTGGGTGGATAAAATATACCATCAGGTTGATTAAAAAACTTTATGGTGGCAGGGCGATTTTCTTTGAAATAAAAATCAGCTTCGCTGCATAAAATATAGTTCATTCCGTTTAAAGTTTTATCTTCTTTGAATACATAGTACAGGCTTTCACTGTTACCTGAAACAAACATACGCTCAATAGCATTATCTCTCAGTTTTACCTGTATTTGTCTGCCTTTGAGCTGATTATACCGAATAGTATCTTCTTGTTGTATCATAAATCCTTTTTGTAGTACAGTGATAGAGTCTAATTGCTTGTTTTTAATGTAAGCTATGATATTTTTACCTGTTATTTGGTTCTTCTCTGACCAAAGTATAGGGTTCTGAATAAAGTAAAATACAGAATCATCACGATTGTACAGTAAAGTATCCGCTACAGCCTGAAAATCTTTTTTGAACAGTTTTGCATTCCTATAAGCATAAATATAGCGTTTTTTAAGACTGTCCTGTTTGGCTAATAATGTATCTGCGGTAATGTAAAGTGTATCTTTTTCTATCCTGTACATAGTGTAGGCTTTTTGGGTAACATACGTGTATTTATGAAAGTCATCTACTCTTGCATATTGCCCAAAAATATGGATACTGCTGTCTTTATTCAATACATGTACATTTCTAAATGCTTCTCCAAGATTATCAAGTTTGGAAAAATAAACAGAGTCCCCTTTTATGATATATTCTTTATCCTGCATAATCACGTTATTATACAAACTTCCTTTACGCTGTGCTGTCATATAAGAACCTTTGTAACATACAATATCACTACTGTCATTAAAAATATGTGTTTTTGTGTTAAAATTAGCAATTTGGGTATCTGTATTATAGTCCAATGCGTCTGTTTGTACTCTATAATCGGGGGCGTAGAGCTTTACGTTATCTCTAAACTCTGCCCAACGAGTTTCGGTATTATAGATAGCATACCTTGAAGTAAGACTATCATTAGCATTTACAATTTTACCTTGTTCAAAATATTTACCTGTTTTTGTATTTACATCATATTGAAGGTGCGGTGTGTACAAATGTGTAGAACCGTCATACATAATTACATTACCGAGTACGTCAGCAATTTTAGTATTAGCGTCGTACTGCAATTTATCTCCTGTAATAGTTACTTTTCCTGAAACAATGCGGATATTACTATATGCTTCAATAAAATTGCGGTCTATGTATTGATAAGCAGAGTCACAAAAAATAGCCGTAGTATCTTGGTGTATGCGTACATCTCCTATCAGTTTTCGGATACTTTCTGTGGTTTTGATAAATTCTAATGTATTGGAATGGTCTATGTACACTTTATTGGGTACTTCTTCAGAATTCTGAGCAAAAGAATTTCCGATATAAAACAATACTGCAATCCACAGTGTCAAACCGTACTTATTCAAATCTACTTTTCTTTTGAGTAACAATGCCATTATCCAATGAAATAAATACAAAAGTAAAGTGTATATTCTGTATTACCAAAAAAGACAACTGTACTAAAATTTCTCAATACAATTATACTCCGTCTTACAGTTACAGGCATTCAACAAATTGTTGCTTACAGACAATATACAATAAAAAAGCGGATACCTGTAAAGAGTATCCGCTCAGATATTTACACATAAAGACTGTTATTTTACTGCTTCATGATTTTATAAGTTTCGGAATATTGTTTTCCATCATAAAAACGAAGCATATAAAATCCTGTACTAAATTCGCTGATATTTACAGGAATAGAATATCTACCTGAAGTACTACCGATATTGACTTTTTTCACTACTTTTCCATACATATCTAAAATTTCAAGATCTCCGTTCGTTTGTGTTGGGAAGTACATATCCAATTTTACTTCATCTTGTGCAGGATTAGGATACACACCTAAAATTGTGCTGTTAATATGCGTAGGAGCATAATCTATTTCAATGGGATTACCATAAGTATAACTACCATCTTTGGTTTTAGCATACACACGATAGAAAGTTTTACCTGGTATAGGTTGTGCATCTACAGATAAGTATGTATTTGCACCATTATAGGCTTGCTCATTTACAGGAAAATAAGTAGTTCCATCAGTAGAGCGTTCTACATAAAAAGTTTGTACATTCATTTCACCTGCTTCCCATTGTAAGTATACTTTATCATTTTGTAGGTTGCCTTTAAAGTTTATTATTTGTAAAGGTAGATTTAAACACACACTACAGCCTGATGGAGTAAAACGCCATGCTTCATTGGTAGTAGAAGGCCAAGCAGGAATAGCATTCCTGTTTGGTGCTGCGGGTACTACAGCTTGAGTACCATTATAGTTATGAAGCCCACAAATAGCATAATTATTGTTCCAACTAGGGCAGGAAGGCTTGTTACCAATATGAACCTCTATTACATTATTTTGTTCAAATAAACGAATCTGTGTTCTTGCTAAAAGTGAATCACAAGCCGTGCTATACATAGGTACATTATCCCATTTTACAGTAAATATACGATTAGGTGCGGTACCTGTGGCATTCGTTCTGATAGTACCTCCTACACTCGGATTCATATCCATCCATACACCAAGTATAGCATTACGGGGTGCTTCTGTGGTATTAGGAATGTTCATAGTAATTACCCATCCAGAGGTAGCAGAAGGACTTGCATTGCCTGCAGGCATATTGGTAGCAGAACAACTGGGAGAGTCAAAAATAATATAACCATTAGCAGAAATAAGCCCTTGGTTTATATTTGTTTGACCATCATAACAGAAAGGAAAACTGGTAGGAATATACGCAGAACTGAATACGTCGTCAGTGGTAAGGCCAGGTACCGCAGTACCTGTTGTCCAACTTTCAGGTGCATAGGTAATAGAAGATACTGTATATCCCCCCAAGCCCATATTACAACTTGTAAATCCCCCTGATGGCGCAGTAATACTTAAATTAGAATATGCATTACACGCAGGTGAAGCATAAGAGTCTAATACTAAATAGTACGTTTGCCCAGCTACAACATTAGCACACATAGTTTTACTGCCTGTACTACTTTGTGCATACGCTACGCAAGTACCACAGCTAGGACAACCTTGGTAGAGCATTAAACCTGTCCATGTTCCTCCCGAAGTAAGCGTAATAGTAATATCACCCGATGTAGTAGGGGTAAATACCCATACTCTATCCTCACCTGTATAGTAATTAGAACTACCACATACCACAGAGTTAATAGATGTTTGGTCGTTTCCTTGCCCGCAGGTTGTTCCTGCACCAGAAGAGTAAGGTAAAGAAGCAATATTGATAACTCCTGTACCTAACGCGCATGGGACAGGGGGTGCAGAGGTAACTTGGATATTATCAATAGCGCCAGGAGGCTGTGTTCCAATAGAACCATCATTACGCCATGAGAATACCAAACGCATGGTAGTACCAGCAGCCGAACAAGGTAAAGTAAAATTTGCTAATTGGTATGTACTTTGTAAATTTAAGTTTCCACCAATTTGTCCTGTCGTGAGCATTGTTCCTGCCACAGGGGTAGTTGTAGTGGGAACTAAAAACACTTGGAGATAGTCACAACAGCCTTCGCCTTGTGCTTTCCATCTAAAAGAAAGTTGTATGTTAGTTTCTCCCGCAGGAAAAGCAATATCCCTATAAAAATGCACCACAGAAGAAGCGGCAATATCATAATTATAGGTTGTACCACCTGTATTAGAGATGTAGGCGTGCCTTGCGCCAGCAAAAGGGGCACCTACTGCCCCCACATACCATTGGTTAGTACCGCCATTAACTACCGTCCAGCCGTTAGCACCAAAAGTAGCTCCACTTTCAAATCCTCCGTTGGTAGTAGAATTAACTAATGTAGTTTGAGCATAGCCCAGTACAAAAGTGAACAAAAGACAAGATAAGAGTATATGTTTTTTCATAGATAGTTTGGATATAAGATTTCTTGTAAATAAAAATGTTAATATAAGTTTCAGATTTATTGTTTGATAAACTCGTCTTTACACATAGACTCCACGTCAGCAAAATTTGACCATTTATGGAATATCTCGGCAGAAGGTGTAATCGCTTTAATAGCATTTTCAATAGCGGCGTTATCTGCTTGAACATTGCGGTCAACATGCAACAACCATAGTTTTTGACTGTGGCACACTTTCATAAAGGTTACCCCATTTACCTGATTTAAAGCAGATTTATATGTATTCATTTGTTCAGGTGCGTAATTAAGTACTCCAAGAACAAGTTCTTCCGTGTTTGTCCCTTTGACAAACGTAGGCTGATAGCTGGTTTGTGCTTGTACAGCAAAACTAACCAACAAGATAGCAAATAAACATAATAAGTATTTCATAATTTACTAATGATAAAGTTATGCAAAGATAAAAAGTTTTTTTCAATTATACAAAGAAAATGTATATCCTTATTTTGGGTTTTTTGTAAAAAATATAAAAACCCACGTCAGTGTGGGTTTTTTGTGTGTAAAAAGTAAAAGTTATTTTAATAATGTATATATGGATAGTTTGGTTCAGCGTACACATCTTTATAGAGTTCATCAGGAGTAGGAAAAGGAGACTCATCAGCAAATTTTACGCTTTCTTCTACTATTTGATTTACTTTTTGCTCTATAGCTTCACACTGGGCTTCGGTAGCACCTGCTTCAATAGCCTCACGCTTTAGGTCCATGACAGGGTCAAGATTTTTAAACTGTTCCAACTCTTCTTTGGTGCGGTATTTAGCGGGGTCAGACATAGAATGCCCACGATAACGGTAGGTTTTAATTTCTAAAAAAGCAGGCCCATGTCCTTCTCTTGCTAATTGTACATATTTTTTTGTAGCTTCATACACATCACGAGTTTCCATACCATTAACCTGTTCAGAAGGCATATCATAAGCTAAACCCAGTTTATATATATCTGTAACATTAGAGGTGCGTTCTACAGAAGTTCCCATAGCATAGAGGTTATTTTCACAAATGAAGATAACAGGAAGTTTCCATAACATAGCCATATTAAAAGCCTCGTGTAATGCGCCCTGGCGTACTGCGCCATCACCCATAAAACACACGCATACACTATCTTCCTTCATGTACTTAATTTTGAAGGCAATGCCTGCGCCAAGAGGAATTTGACCACCTACAATGCCATGTCCGCCCATAAAACGGTGCTCTTTGGAAAAAAGATGCATAGAACCACCTTTACCTTTGGAACAACCTGTAATTTTACCATACAATTCTGCCATAATGCTATTAGCAGACATACCTTTAGCTAAGGCCTGCCCGTGTTCACGATAAGCAGAAATCATATAATCATCAGGGCGAAGTGCCGCAGCTACACCTACTGCTACCGCTTCCTGACCGATATACAAATGGCAGAATCCTCTGATTTTTTGCTGGGTCTGATAAATAAAACCTGCTTTTTCCTCAAATTTGCGCATCAGAAGCGCCTGTTCATACCAGTTGAGTAAAAGTTCTGCGGTATATTCTGTTTTATTTTCTTTTTTACTTTGTGCTTTTTTAGCCATAGTACAAAGCTATAAAAAACCTGACCAAAACTCAAAAATTCTATCTAAAAAATCTTACTTTTATCTTGTTTATCTCTTACAATCAATATAATACAATTTTTATTTTAATAAATTTCTACATCATATACAAGTTCTGTATTTACATATTGATTTATTTTTTCTTTAATCTCTTTTTTTCTGTAATACAATTCATTTCTCCAACAGCTGTTATTCATTTTTACATACAAGATTTTTTCCTTGAAAAACATATTTGTAGTATGATTGGCGGCACTTTCTCCTACTATATTCTTCCATTCGGATATAATCAACTGGCGGTACATTTCTACATCTAACTTGCTTTCTTTAAGAAAAGAATGTATAGAATCAGATAGAGATATTTCTCCAAGAATACGGTTTTTCATAATTCAATAGATTGATAAGTAAAATTAGGTTTTAGTTCATTTAAACGGCTTTTTTGAGTATCTGTGATGAATATCTGTCCTTTGAGAGTATTAAGAAAAGTAAAAAGTTGAGTTAATCTTTGAGTATCTAATTTATCACAAATATCATCAAGGAGTAAAATGGGATTAGTTTTTTTTTGTTGTGCAAGATACGAATATTGTGCTAACTTTATAGATAAAGCAAACGTTTTTTGTTGTCCCTGTGAAGCAAAGCTCTTGACTGATAAGCCATTAATTTTAAACACAATTTCATCTTTGTGTACCCC
This sequence comes from uncultured Bacteroidia bacterium, assembly GCA_938028625.1. Classification (GTDB taxonomy): domain Bacteria; phylum Bacteroidota; class Bacteroidia; order JANWVE01; family JANWVE01; genus JANWVE01. The sequence goes on from CALIZB010000003.1 coordinate 55,529, forward strand.
TGATAAAGTTCTGCCTGCGGCTATATCCCTAGAATGGTGTTGAGATAAATAAGCCCTAAAATTTTCTTTATGATGAGAAATATAACTCAATGAAGGACGCTCTACATGATTACAAATTTGATAATACACTTCCTCAAAAAATGATGTAAAAGTTTGGAAAAAGCTATCTCTGTATGTATTTATGAGTTCTCCGTATCTTTCTAATAAACTATCATAAACACCTAACAAATCTGTTGAGTAAGTTTGTACATTTTCTTGTATTTGTTTGAGAAGTGCATTTCTTTGTTTTAAAGTTTTTTGATATTGACTTAACGCATTTAAGTATTCGGGGTGTAGTTGGCACAAAACAAGGTCAAAACTTCGTTTTTTCTCTTCATTACTTTCTATGAGTGCATATACATCATAAGGTGCAAAAAAAAGCATGCTAATTCTACCAATATGGCTACCCATATTTTTAACTAACTCTTGATTTACCCATAATTTCTTTCCCATATGCACATGATATGCATAGCGTACAGAGTGTATGTCCGAGTCTGAACATTCTGCTTGTACAGTTGTGTACTCTTTGCCATACATTATGTTTTCTTTATCTAAATGCTGAAAGTAGCTTTTTGTAAATCCTAAACAATAGATAGCATCTAATATATTAGTTTTACCTGTACCATTTAGCCCCGATATAAAGTTAATATCAGAGCTAAATGTAAAAAACTTGTCTAAATGATTTCTGAACTGTTCTAATTTTAGCGTTTTAATATACACACCACAAAAGTAAGAATTACTCCGCGGTTAAGACTACTTCTGTATTGATTTCACCTTTTCCGTTTTTGTCATAAAAGCGTGCTTTGAAAAGATATTTTTTACCTGATTCCATAGGGTTACCCGTAGTAAAATACGCATCTAATATTTCAGCGTCTTCTGCGGAATACTCCCCTTTTAAGATATCCACAGCGTCTAACAAAGATTTACCTGTGGCTACATCAATAATATACATATCCACACCAGGACTTACTTTACCACTGCTTAATTTCTTATATCCTTTTACTCCTGTTACTACAATAGCAAACTTATACTTGCCAAGCGGTACAGTATTTTTCCTGATTTTAGTCTTAGTTTCCACGTCCATAAGGTAATACTCCCCAACATTCAAACCTTTGTACTTGATTTTTAGCCCTGTAACAAGGTCTTTGGCACTACCTGACTGCGCAGAAACAGAATTTGAAAATGCGGATAACACACAAAGGGTTATCCATAAAACTATTTTGTTCATACTTGCAAGTATGCCTTAAACACCTGAGTAAAACACTCTGAATATTGATTGACTTATGTTTTTATTTTGTAAAAATCGGCTAAAAGTTGGTAAAAGTATTACTTTTGTATAGAATGGACGTTTATCAGTTATATCCTAAAAGCCTCAGGGAAATTACTCTAACCTTACCCTGTTCCAAAAGCATAGTCAACAGAGTTATTCCGCTTTCTGTATATTTTAATGTACCCTTGCAGATAACTAATGTTACCTTAAACACTGATATTGAAACTTGCCTGAACAGTATTGCTAAAATGGGGTTTTTTGTAAAATACAATCCTGAAACAAACACTTTGAAGATAGACAGGCAGTTAGACGTAAAAAAAGAAAAAATACATTTAGATGTAGGTCCTTCGGGTACTACTTTGAGGTTTATGACAGCATTAGCCCCTTTTTTAGGTTCAAAAATTCATATAGATGGTGATGAGACCCTAAAAAAACGCCCTATTCAAGATTTATTAGAGGTTTTAGAACAACAACTCGGGGTACAGGTTCAGTATCATGAAAAACACGGACATTTACCATTTACGCTTATTCCTACTTTGGATTTTCCAAAAACTAAACATCTCACTGTAAAAGCCGATAAAAGTAGTCAGTTTGCTTCTGCACTATTGATGATTTTACCTTATTTAGGTCAAGGTGCTACCTTAACCTTGTGTCCTCCTGTATATTCTTATTCTTACATTGAACTTACTTTACAAGTTATGCAAGAACTCGGCTTTGAAATACAAAAAAAAGATAATTACACTTATGAGTACGTAGGCAGACAAATACCTGAAAAACAGATTTTCTATCATACAGAAGCAGACTGGTCTGCGGCTACTTTTTGGTATGGATATACGGCTTTATCAGGCAGAAAAACTACTTTAATCGGACTTAATCCAAACAGCGTACAGGGAGAACGCAGTATTAAGCAAATTATGCAAAAAATGGGAATTCATTCTGAATTTAACACAAGCAATGAACTGGAAATTCTTCCTGCACAAAGTCCTTTACAAGCCACAGACGCAGATTTAACCTTATTACCTGACGCTACTCCTATGTTAGCCGTATTATGTGCGTTTGCACAAGGTAAAAGCACATTTACAGGTTTGCAAACCCTGATATACAAAGAAACTGACCGCATACAGGCATTAGTGCAGGAACTTAAAAAAATGAACGTTAATGTAGAATACGCTTCTAATAGCTTAACTATTTACGGCACACAACCTCAAAATGCTGTTATAGAAACCTATCAGGACCATAGAATAGCTATGGCTTTTGCTATGGCAGGAGTAAAAATACCCTATCTTTCCATACTTGAACCAAAGTGTGTAGAAAAATCTTATCCGAAATTTTGGGAACATTACAAACAAACAGGTATGCTTATTTTACACCGAAGAACTGTAATATAAGCGTATTTATTGGTTAGCAACAAGATTAGTGATTAGCAGAATAACGAAGTAATCATGTGCTCAGCATGTCAAAATGACCCCCTTATTTATTTCAAAAATTTCCTACATTTGCACTTGTGAAAGTATTTTTTATCGCCTTTTTACTTTACTTTACCTTATTTTGCACAGCGCAAACTTGGCAAAGTGCCTATGATAGCTGTAAAAAATATCAAGACTTACAACAATATAAAAAAGCCATTGAGTGGGGAGATAAAGCCTTAGAACTATATGAAAAACAAGTTTTAATGAAAGATACGAATTATAGTAATATTTTGAATAGACAAATTGAAAATTGTTATTATAGTGGTTTATACAAAAAAGGAGAGCTATATGCTAAAAAAGATAGTATTTGGTCAAAAAGCTATATTCAAGATTTAAGTAGATATTCTATTTCTTGCAATAATTTAGCATTGTTATACGAAGTTCAGGGTCATTACACTGAAGCGGAGGCTCTCTTTAAAGAAACGAAAAGTATTTTAGAAAAAACACTAGGCAAAGAACATATTCAATATGCTACTACTTGCAATAATTTAGCAGTCTTATACAAAGAACAAGGTCGTTTCACTGAAGCCGAAGTTCTCTTTAAAGAAATCAAAAATACTCTACAAAAAGTACTCAGCAAAGAACATGTTGAGTACGCTACCGCTTGCAATAATTTAGCTAATATGTACATATCTCAAGATCGTTATAATGAAGCCGAACCTTTGTATAAAGAAGCCAGAGCAATTCTAGAAAAAGTACTTAATAAAAAACATCCAGATTATGCTTCATCTTGCAATAATTTAGCCACATTGTATCACTCTCAAAGACGTTATAGTGAAGCCGAACCTTTGTATAAAGAAGCCAAGGCGATAAGAGAAAAAGTACTGGGCAAAGAACACCCCGATTATGCAGTTTCTTGCAATAATTTAGCCAATTTATACAAAGCTCAAGGTCGTTATAGTGAAGCCGAACTTTTGTATAAAGAAGCCAAAGCAATTTATGAAAAGATACTTGGCAAAAAACACCCTGATTATGCTAATTTATGCAATAATTTAGCTATTCTATACAAATCTCAAAGACTTTATAGTGAAGCTGAGATACTATACAAAGAGTCCAAAACGATTTATGAGAAAATACTTGGTACAGAACACCCAAACTATGCAACTTGTTGTAACAATCTAGCAGAATTATACAAGGAACAAGGTCGTTATAGTAAAGCTGAGTCTCTTTTCAAGGAAGCAAAGGCTATTCGCGAAAAAATGCTTGGCAAAGAAAGCCCAAACTATGCGGCTTCTTGCAACAATTTAGCAGAATTATACAAAGAACAAGGTCGTTATGATGAAGCTGAAGCGCTATGTAAAGAGTCTAAAACGATTTATGAAAAAATACTCGGTAGAGATCATCCTTCTTATGCTTTATCTTGCAGAAATTTAGCCCGTTTATACCATAAACAAGGTTTATACTATAGTGCAGAACCTTTATACATAGAGTCCATTCAAGTTAAGCAAAAAGAAATAGAAAAAAATTTCAAAGGGCTATCCGAAGCAGAAAAAGAAAAATATATAAAAGCAAACATAGAAGGTTTTTTTACTGATTTTCAATGTTTTGTGAGCAAACGTTATTTAGAAAATCCTTTTGTGGCAGGTTATGCCTATAATCTTGCCATATTTACCAAAGGACTTATTCTAGAAAGTACTCAAAAAATTAAGAACCGTATTCTTAATAGCAAAGATGAAAATCTTAAAAATCTTTACCTTGAATGGAAACAAACCAAAGATAAATATGCTAAATTCCAAAATCTAACCATACAACAAAGATTACAGAAAAAAATCAATTTAGATAGTATAGAAAAACGTGCTAATGAATTAGAAAAAGAACTCGCTTCCAAAAGTGAAGATTTTGCGCATGTATTTATTTCAAAATCTGTTACTTGGCAAGATATACAATCTAAACTTGAACAAGACCAAGCCGCAATAGAAGTTATCAGAGTAGAATTAAACACAGATGATTATTTTTACATGATATTCTTTCTTAAAAAAGAAAGTAATTGCCCAAAAATGATAGTCCTGCAGAGTGATAGTTTAGAAAAAGAATATCTCATCAACTATAGAAGAAGTACTCGGCATAAACTATACGATCCTTACAGTTATAACGTCTTTTGGAAAAAAATTAAAGAAAAACTCAAAGATATAAAAACAGTGTATTTTTCTCCTGACGGGATATATCATCAAATTAACTTGCTTACCTTGCAAAACCCAGAAACGAAAAAATATGTATTTGATGAGATACAAATTATTAACGTAACCAATACCAAAGATATACTACAAAAACCTAAGAAACACTCTAAAAATAGTCATCTAATAGGTAATCCTACGTTTAACTTAGGTATAGACACCAAAGGCAATGAAAAACCTGAAGAGTTCCATAGTATATCAAACTTATCCCAATTGCCAGGTGCAGAGAATGAAGTAAAACAAGTGGCTAACTATCTACCCAATTCTAAGCTTATTACAGGTAAAGAAGCTACCGAAGAATATGTAAAATACCTCAAAAATCCACGTATTTTGCATGTAGCCACACATGGGTACTTCAAAAAAGGACAATACCAAAGTAGTACTCAAGCTATGTTAAATGGGGGTTTGCTATTCGCAGGAGTAGTAGACTATGACCGTATGGAAATTCGTCCTTTTGATAAAGAAGACGGCAAACTTACGGCATTTGAAGTGATGAATATGGAATTAGACAGCACAGAGTTAGTAGTTTTATCTGCCTGCGAAACAGGTTTAGGAAAAGCAAGTAAAGAAGGAGTATATGGGTTACAACGAGCTTTTAAGGTAGCAGGTGCAGAGTGTATCATTATGAGTTTATGGAAGGTAAATGATGAAGCTACGCAGTTACTGATGACTAAATTTTATGAAAATTGGCAGAAAAAAGGCATGAGTAAGCGTGTTGCTTTTGAAACTGCCCAAAAAGAAATTAGAAAACAATATAAAGAACCGTATTATTGGGGCGCTTTTGTGATGATTGAGTAACACGGTCATTGAGTAGCCTGTAAGGCGTACCGAAATGACCGTATAGTATCCCAAAATGACCGTACATACAGCGGTGGCTTCGGTACGCTTCGCTACTCAGCCACCTTATGCAAATTAGTCATTGAGTGGTTCGGCAAGCTCACTAACCAAGCTCACTAATCGTAAGGCATGCCTAAGTGAATATGTGCATATCTTAAACATAAATCAGTAAAAGTCTATGCAGTAATTCTATATTTCTTACTTTTTACTGTATTTTTGTGGCATAATGAAATTATTAAAAAAACTTTGGGCAATTTGGTATGTATTCATTTTTTTGTTTATTTTTTTTACCTTGATTTTTCCCTTTCAAGCACTGTTTATTCAAAGAAAGAAGTGGCATCCGTATGCAAATTTTATGAATAGTATATGGGCATTTATTGTATGCCCATTAGCAGGACACTGGATATTTGTTAAGAACAAAAAAAATTTCAAAAAAAGCAAGCGCCCTTACCTTATAGTAGCTAATCATAGCTCATACATAGATATTCCCATTCTTATGTGGAGCATTCCCTTTGATGCACGATACATAGGTAAAGCTGAACTCAGTAAAGTTCCTGCTTTCGGATATATGTTTCGCAAATTACATATTCCTGTCAATAGAAGTAGTAAAATAGACAGTTATCGTGCTTTCAAAAAAGCAAGCGAATTTTTAGAAAAAGGTACTTCCGTAGTTATCTTCCCCGAAGGTACTATTCCTGACACTCCCAATCAATTAGGAGAATTTAAAAATGGTGTTTTTGCATTAGCAATACAACACAAAGTACCTATTCTGCCCATTAGTATTAAAGGTAGTCGTTATGCGTTTGAAGACCCCACAATATTCCGTGCTATGCCGAGAAAAATTACTGTAATTATACATGAACCTGTCATAATTACTAATCAAACAGAACAAGAACTTAAATCACAAGTTTACCAACTTTTATCTAAAACAGTATTTGAACATGAATGTAAAACCTAAAAAGCATCTTGGACAGCACTTTTTACGAGATTTATCCATAGCTAAACGCATAGCAGACACACTTACATATACGCATCTACCCGTGTTAGAAATAGGCGCAGGTACAGGAATATTAACACAATTCTTAATAGAAAAAAACCTCTCTTTGCATGTTGTAGAAATAGATACAGAGTCTATTCAATACCTTAAAAAAAACTTTTCTGAAAATAGTTTTACTTTGTACGAACAGGACTTTTTAAACTTAAATCTCAACTCTCTTCCCTCACCTATAACATGGATAGGAAACCTGCCGTACAATATCAGTTCGCAGATATTTTTTAAATTATGGGAAAACTATGAGCAAGTTCCCGAAGCGGTTTTTATGGTACAAAAAGAAGTAGCCCTCCGTATAGCGGGCAAGCCTAATTCCAAAGAATATGGTATTTTAAGTGTGTTGTTACAATTAGATTATGATATTTGTTATCAATTTACTGTACCTCCGCATGTATTTAATCCGCCACCAAAAGTACAATCAGGCGTTATTCACTTGATAAAAAAAGAAAATGTACCTACATATGACCGAAAAAAACTGTTACAATTGGTAAAAACCGCTTTTAATCAAAGGCGGAAAACCCTTAAAAACAGCATAAAACCTTTGTTTAATGGTGAAATTGATATTACAGTACAGAACAGAAACATATTGGAATGCCGTGCAGAACAGTTATCCGCCAAAGAGTTTTTATTATTACTTGATGCCATACAAAAATGAGCATGAATTTTGAGAGAAAAATAGTACTTTTGCATCAATGAAATATTTTAGCGTATTCATATTTTTAACTTTGTATCTGACTTCACAAGCACAGCAACTGCATTCTATTGGTAATCCTGTGAATAGTATGCACACAGAATATGCCCCTGCCATCAGTCCTGATGATAAAACTATTATTTTTCAAAGTAGCAGACAGGGCGGTGTGTATAAACTGTATGAGTCTAAATATGACGAAAAAACAAAAAAATGGTCAGAACCGAAGTATCTTTCTAATATCAATAATTTTTTTGAGAGTAAAACTTATATATTCGGACCTTGTCTGAGTTATGATGGCAATTATCTCTATTTCTGCACAGATGAAAAAGGTATGGGTGCTATGGATATATGGGTTTCCCGCAGAAAAGGTAAAGAATGGACAACCCCTTCTAATCTCGGCTATCCCATCAATACAGATGGCTACGATGGTTTTCCTGCTGTATCTGCTGACGGCAAGGCACTATATTTTATGCGAGATAATAAAAACAATACTAATCGTACTAATTCAGGGTTAGAATGCTATGATTTATATGTATCCTACAAACAACCTAATGGCGCCTGGGGCGAACCCGAAAAACTTCCTGCACCTGTCAATATGGGCTGTGAACGCATTCCCCGCATTATGCCTGATGGAAAAACATTGTATTTCTCTTCATATAGACCAGGGGGAAAAGGTGATTTAGATATTTACAAGTCTGTTCTCGGTCCTGATGGCAAGTGGAGTAACCCGCAACCGCTTAATTTTATGAACACAAATACGGCAGATAATACAGGTTCTATTAACGGTGCATGCGATAGAATGTATATTGCGTCTAAACAAATGAATAACTGGGACATTTTTTATGTAGATATACCTCCCGAGTATCGTCCTGCTACAACAAATATCGTAGTAGAAGGTACAATTACTGATACCACTACCCAAAAACCCATTGCCGCAAAAATTCAGGTAGCAGATTTAGAAACCAAAGAAATACTTATAGAACAAGAAAATAACAGTTATGATGGTACTTATATGGTAGTTGTTCCCACAGGTAAAGACTATGAAATTACCGTTTCTGCCAAAGGATACTTTTTTAATTCTATGGAAATCAATGCCAAAGAAATAACTACTTACAAAGAGATAGATAAAGATATTAAATTAGAAAAACTAAAAAAAGATAAATCCATTCCTTTGAAAAATATCTACTTTGATTTTGACTCCTACAAACTAAAACCTGAGTCTTATATTGAATTGGATAAAGTAGTCCGTCTTATGCAAGAAAACCCCGAAATTAGCATTGAACTCAGCGCACACACAGATGACAGGGGCAAAGATGACTATAACATGACCCTCTCTAATAACCGTGCAAAATCTGCCGCAGAATATATTTTTAGCAAAGGGATAGACAAAACCCGCATTGTATCCAAGGGGTACGGAGAAACAAAACCTCTTGTACCTAACTCTACTGATGAAAACCGAGCAATAAACCGAAGAGTTGAATTCAAAATACTGTAAAAAACCTATTTCCCATTATGAAAACTAGTCTTAAAGTTTTATTTTTTCTTTTTGTAATCATAACAGGGCTTACGTCCTGCAACAAGGCTAAAAAAATACAAAAAGGAGAATATCAGACCACACAGACAGAACCTTCCTTCGGGGATTGGGTAATTATGGGAATTATCACTGAACCCGACAACTTAAACCCTTTTATGGGTATTTCTGCCTATTCTATGTACATATACCCGCTTTTGTATCAATCCTTAACAGTTATAGATAATATATCTACCAAAGAAAAACCTTTAATTGCTGAAAATTTGCCCTTAGTTTCCGAAGATGGACTACGCTACACTTATCAAATACGCTCCGATGCAACTTGGGATAATGGAAGTCCCATATTAGCCGAAGATATTGCATTTACTCTAAAAATAATACTCCATCCGTACACAAATACAGCCGTAATAAAACCATATTATAATAATATCAACAACATAGAACTATACCCTGATAATCCGAGAAAAATTACATTTATTCTTAAAGAAAAGTACATACTTTCATCTTATAGTATAGGCTCTATGTCTATACTGCCGCGATATATCTATGACAAAGAAAACCTAATGGAAAAGTTCAGTTTGCAGGAAGTAATCAATGGAAAAGAAACACTCAAAAACAACTCTGATTTTATGAAATTTGCTGAAAGTTTTAATGCCCCTTCACGTTTGAGAGATCCCGAGTATTTAAGAGGTTCAGGAGCATATTTGTTAGAAAAATGGGAAACACAACAGCAATTAGTACTTAAAAGAAAAACTCACTGGTGGGGATATAAGCACAGTAAAGAATTATCTGCATTTGAAGCCTATCCTGATAAAATTATCTACAAAATTACGAATACAGTTAATACAGCTATTACTGAAATGAAAGCAGGTAATATTGATGCGGTATTTGGTATTCCCCCTAAGGATTTTGAGGAAGTAAAAGAAAATGATATTATGAAGCGCCATTTTAATTTTTATACCAATACACAGTATGCTTTTATGTATATTGGATTAAACAATTTGCCTAAAAGCAATACCAACCCTGCACTGGGGGACATAAAAGTACGCCGTGCCTTAGCTTATCTTACTGATGTAGACAAAATCCTGGATAAAATTTATTATGGGTATGGAACACGCATAGCCAATATCGGGCTGACCAACAACAAAGAAATGTACAATCCTGAATTTAAACCTGTTCCATACAGTTTTGAAAAAGCACAGCAACTTTTAGATGAAGCCGGTTGGAAAGACACCAACAATGACGGTATCAGGGATAAAGTAATTAACGGAAAAAAGTATGATTTGAACTTGGATTTCATTACCGTAGCAGGTAGTGTTACTACACAAAATATGGCTTTAATGATACAACAAAGCGCTAAACCCGCAGGGGTAAAAATAAATTTAATCAGTCAAGAAGGTAATGTATTTATTCAGCGGTTAAGAAACCGTGATTTTGATATGTATATCTCTGCATGGAGCGTACCTCCTACACCTTTTGATGCACATCAGATTTTTCATTCTAAAAGCATTGATGTAAGCAGTAATTTTGTGGGATTTAGCAATTCCGAAGCGGATAAACTCATAGAGCAAATTCGTGTAGAACTTGACCCTGAGAAACGTAAAAAACTTTATTACGAATTACAAAAAATTATTTATGAACAACAACCCTACATATTTTTATGGCAACCCAAAGAAAGAATAATTATTCATAAACGTTATCAAAATCAGGTAGTGTTTGATAATAACCCAGGTATTGCCCCCAATATGTTTTGGACTCCCAAAGAATATGTTAAGTACAAAGAGAAGTAGGAAACAAAAATAGGTTCTACATAATTTTACATGCAATTTTTTCCGAATAAGAATAATATTCTGCGTGCAAAGTTGTGTTTATCGGTATGCGTTTAAACATTTATATTTTGAGATATATGCCTTTACAAACAGCGACATTTAGATTTCAATACACTTACTTTTTGCCGAAGCTGTTTTTTATCTGGAAATATCCCATAAAACTTAGAAGCCTTTAAATACTCTTCCTTTATCAATTTTAGACCTTGTTTTTTAGGGTAAGTCTTATATGCTATGTATTCTTTGATAATAGTTTCATAGTCAGATAAAAGTAACCCCTGAATATCTAACAAAAAAATCAAAAACAGTGAAGTCGCAAAGTTTATATGCTGATAATTCTCTTTCAAAGCATGGATACATTTTTTATCATCTGTACAAAAAACAAAGTACTTACCTTCCTTCTCCATTCTTTTACTGATTTGTGCAATAGCATCTGCTTCTCCAATATCTACATTTTTAATAGTTTTTAGCTGACAAAATATAAGTTCATCTCGGGTATTGCATAAACTGATAGAATATCTTTTTTGTTCTATCCACTCGATATATTGTTGAGTACGTTCCTTAAAGTGTTCTTCATGGAGATTAAATGTATTCAATTCTGTAAAGATACATTCAGGAATAACTATCTGACCAGATATCAGTTGCAGTTTTTGTATCAGGTCTATAGAAGATATTCTTGCCGCAATATTAAAAACAGTATTATCCAATACAAGCACTATATCTTGTTTTTGCATTATTTTTTATCTGACAGCAAAGATGCGAGCACTACCAAACCTACACCTATACCCAAAATAGCCAGAATTCCATTTAACATATCTTTTTCCTCTTCTTTACGTTTGAGTTCCTGTTTCTGTTTGTTTTTACGTGCCTCTTCAATAGCTTTATCCCATTTTTCAAATTCTTTGCTGAATACCTGCTGTATAATTCTTTCAAGAATTTTTTCTGTATTTTCTTGGTGTGGATTACAGTAAATTTCTGTAAAATGTTCTGTCATTGAACCTGTAAGGTTTTTCTGAGTACTGTAAACCACTATAATTCTGCTTTTATCCAGCAATTTTTGATAAGCAAACTCTATCTCTTCTTTGACCACATTGCTTAGTTTATCAGTGAGGGCGAACATAATGACGTAATCAGCCTGTAAAATTCTGTTTTTTGTGTTTTGTGAAATATGTGCAATAGAGTCATAACGGTCAGGCAGATAGGCAGTAAAGCCATTTGTTACTGCTATACTGTGAAGGCGGAGGGCAAGGGTCTGTTCATCAGGATTTTTAGGGTTATAGGTAATAAAAAGCGTTTTGTTCATGGTGCAAAAAGACACTATTCTAACGTATAATTACTAATTTTTGATATTGAGAAACAGGCTTTTTGTCTTTACTTGTACGAATTTGCAGTTTATAGATATAAGTACCTCTGCCAATTCTATCCCCAAAATCATCTAAACCGTCCCATTGAATACTACGTACCTGTGTACCTTCTGAAATTACATCTTGCTGAATGGTTTTTATGAGGCGTCCTGAAATAGTGTAAATTTGTACAGTAACTTCTAAAAGCTCACCTGGTCTGTTGTGTTCAAACCAAAATTCTGTATGTGTAGAGAAAGGATTAGGATAATTTAACACATTAGCCAAAGCTAATTCAGCGCTTTTAGCAACAATAAATTCGGTAACGGCTTCATTAGAATTATTGAATACGTCCCATGCTTTTACTCTCATTGAATATCTGCCTTCATTGAGTTTTTCCATTTGATAATTTACTTTTCCACTCTGATAACTATTGAGTTCATAAGTAAAGTACTCGTTCAATATACGATTATCTTTGGAATTTTCATTTAATCTTCCTGTAATGTCGTGTCCTACACTTGTGCCTACGGTATTGATGCCATTTTCATCATAAATTTTGGCAATAAGAATAGGTGTATCATCTACTATGCCTCCACGAATAAAATTTTCATCATTCATAAAAAGTTCAATTTTAGGTCCTTGATTATCCACAGGCGGATTTGGATTTACTCCACCTACCACAATATCTATATTATATCCCCCACCATCTTGTTTAACTTGTCCATTTTCAAAATAAAGGGATATTTTTCCTTTGCCAAAAGTGTAATCAATATCTTTGGGAACAACAAATTCAAAGGCAAATTTTCCTGCATTTACAGAGGCTTTGCCCTGAAAAATAATATTTTTGTAAGACTTGTACGTACGGGGTTCTACTATGGTAGTCTGTGTGGCAGGTTTGTCAAAAACAGTAGAATACAGTGTACCGTTATAGTTCGTATTCAGACTACCGTCGTTGTTGCGTACCTCTCCTTCAATACGGATTTTAGTAAGAGCTCTGAGGGTATCTAAGGTAACTGCGGTATTTAAACCTGTAACTTTGAGTACAGAGGCTTTTTTTTCAGGGTAGTTTAACTTCATAGCAGGGTCACCGAGTAAAGCAAAAGCCGTAGAATTTAGCCCTGACAAGTTCATACTATTCATATAGATTTCACCTATGGTATAATGGCTACCGTTGCTCATCGTATCAAAAACAGATTTAGCGAAATTTTTATTTAATATTTCGTTAGCACTGGCGTACACCAGTCGTGTAGTTGTAAATAAAGCAATAGCCCCACCATCAGATTTTTTGAATACCTCTATGCCAATAGAAGTTTTTTCAGGGTCATCAAAACGCCCAAATTCGCAAGTAGCCGTAACCATAAGTGGCATTTTTACAGGATTTGTAAAAGCACTGAGGTCTGGCATATTGAACAGGCGTTCATGTCCTATACCTTCTTCATTACCGTGTCCTGCATAATTTAATATAAGTGTACCTTGCGTAAAAGCTTCTATTACTTTTTGTTTTACGTCAGGTCTGCGCTTACCTACCGCAGTAGATACCACAGGATAGGAATCGCTATACAGTTTATTTACATTGTATTGTGGATAGTTAGTTTCTATAATATCTGTAACAGCTTCCATCTGATTAAAATGGGCAATTTCAGGTGGACTTACTAAGCCTTCATAATACATATCGTCTGCAAGTAAAGTAACGGTATTTCTCCATTTTCCTAAACCTTCTGGATTAGTCTTATAGCGGATTACTTTATCTACCATACCATTGGCTTCAGAAAGGTTGCGTGCAGGAAATCTGCCAACACCTATATCCATTTCATCAACGATACTGCTTTCTAATTTACCATCAACATCATCTAATGCTCCTATAAACTGGTCAAAACCAATGGAATATACAGGACTGAGCGAATTTGAGCTTTGGTAAGTAGGAATCATACAACCATTTATCTTGGGACTATAGCCTGCTGCACCCATAATGAGTACATTTTTAGGTATTATCACTCCCCTATCGTAGTGCATTTTAAGAAAATCACGTATAGCTACTACATCGGCTTTTCCTGATGCAAATTCTGTATAAATCTGACGCACAGGTACTACGGCAACGGTCATATTATCATACTCTCTGTGAAACTGGGCTAATCGCTCTGCGGCAGGTATCAGGCTTTCATGAGTAATAATAAAAAACTCTGCGCTGTTCATACCATGTAAATTTTGATTAGCTACTTTACCTAATAACATAGGACTTTGTGTGCCATTACTATTAAATCCTACAATCCATTTGCGGTTAGAAGCATCTACCTTGAATTGTGCAGTAGTACCTGAAAGCGTGTAAGGAATAGATTGTATATTAAAAATATCGGTTACGTCCCAAAAAGTAGCATCAGTAGCATTTTCTACGGTATATTGATGAATGTTACCTGATGCAATATTACTTAACTGTGTCATCAAGACATAATTTTCGTTGAGATTAGCATTTTTAATATAATTGATGCGGATAAAGTTCGTCCATACATCACAAGCGCCGTTTTTTGCAAAATTAACAGTATATTGTAATTCAGGTGTAGTAACGGTATTACTGTTTATAGTAAGTGTAGCATTGAATATACTAGCATAGTCCGCTACATAGCTCGGATTGTACGGGGTAAGGTTGCGTATTACGTTGTTGCTTCCTGCAGAGAATGTCATTGTTCCCCCACCTCCGCGATATGCCATTTCAATATAAGCAGTAAGGTTAGTATTAGGTGCAAGGTTAGTAGTATTAAGCATGTAAGAGTAAGAATTTTGTCCTACAAAGTTTTCACCAAACATGGTTTTACCTGATTTTATCAGGCTGTACTGGTCTTTTTCAAAAAAGGTATAGGCATTATAGGTGCTGAATGTATGCGTAGCAGGGGCAGTAATAGCTGTGGTTGTAGGAATACGCAATCCATTTCCAGGAATATCTGCCGTAATAAAGTAAAAGGTAGTATCAGAATAAATGTTAAAACGGTGAGTAATCTGTGTAGCACTGGCTACTAACTCATGCGGACTTTGTCCGTAAAACAAAATATAATCTTCGGGATTAAATACATTATCACTTTCACCTACCACAATAATAGGATTTTCTTTCAAGTCATCGGGGGGAGTAGTATTTGCAAGTGTGGGAAGCATGCTGCCACCATTTCCGAATATCCGTATTTGCTTAGGATTAAGAGAACTTACAGGAAAACCCAAACTTTGTAAATCGTTGTAAGTAAGTTTATAAACACCGTTTTTAGTAACACCAATCTTTGCCCAATATCCTGATGAAAGTACACTATTGGTAGCATAAGAACGTATTCCCGTAGTGCGCATGGCAGGATTAGAATTATTTTTAAGAGTATAACTTACTTCAAGATGAGTTAATTTGTAGTATTGTCCATTTTCATATTTGAGTGGGTAGATGCGTAATGTAGCTACTTTTTCTTTGCGAATAAAGCCATATTGCTGAATTTGCACAATAGCCGTTTGATTGAGAAAAACGTCATTAGGTTTGAGAGCGGTATATTCATTAGCGTTAGAGAGAACCTGATATTCAGAATGTATGACTTGTATCTGTTCAATTTCTTGATTATTAGGAATTTTTATTTGATGTATTAAATAAGGCGCCCATTGTTCCATAGCATCAGGAAATTCATGGGCATTGGAAGCGTTTGCAAGGTAAGGTATTTTTTTATTCTCCTGCATGTTCAGATAGGTATACCCTAACCACTTTGGATTAAGCACAAAAGTTTGTTGTGCAAACAAATCTATCTTATGATAACTAATACCTATGAGCAGAAAAGCTAAATAAAAATATCTTTTGTATAGCATATTTTGAGTACTCTAACACAAAGATACGAAAAAAAGTGTAATTAAGGCAAGGTAAAAAGAAATGTACCGAAGTTTATGAATTAGCAAATTAGTTATTTTGCTTTCTGACAATTTCTGACAGCACTTCTAAAAACGCATTTTCTCTTCGTTCTTTGGGATAATTTTGTATAATGTATTCTCTTGCCTTCTGTGGTGTATAATCAGGATTTTTGACAGCTTTGCGAATAATAGGTGCAATATCCTGCGGATTTCGGGAATCAATGATATACCCTGCATCACCAATAGCTTCGGGTATTCCTCCGCGCTTTGTACCTACGGGAATACAACCACAAAGCATAGCTTCGCAAACTGCATTGGGAAGTCCTTCCCGTACAGAAAGCTGTGCATATACACTATGGCTTTGACACAGTTCTATAATTTTTTCAGGAGGTAAAGTCGGAATGAGAGTAACGTTGTCTGATTTTATCTGTGTAAGATATTCGTACATATTTTCTTTTACACCTGCAATAGTAAACGGAATATCTGGCAAAAGTTTAGCTACTTCTATAAGTACATCAATACCTTTGATTTTCATGCGCTTGCATGTATCTGTAACGCTTATGGTAAGTACTGCTTTTTTTTGTATAAGAAAATTAGGTTTCCATTTTTCGCTGTCAAATCCGAAGGGAATATGTTTTACAATAGCTTTTGTGTCAGGAACATGCGTATAAAGGTCTTGTATCAGGGCTTGAGAAACAGAGAATACGTAAGACGCGTATTTTAAGGTAAATTTTGCACAATAACCGCGTATTTTATACAAAAAAACGCCATAGTCGTATTCTTTTTCTGCGGCTACGTCATAGCCAGCTATCACGGTTATTCGTTTTTTATGGAATATTCGGGCGAACAAAGTGGGCAAAAAACCGTGATAATCTGCAAACCATATAAAAACTACTTTACATTGCCATATATGCCATAAAATCCATAGAAACAGTTTTATCTGATATACAAGATGTCCTTTACCAGATACAGCGGCATAATGAAAACTTTTAACGGTGTATTGTTTATTGAGAAACTCTTCATCTGTACAGACAAAGGTACTGTTCACAGGTTTAATAAACAGAATTTCAGCCATTTTTAGGAGATAATTAACATAGCATCACCATAAGCTAAAAACCTATATTTTTCTTTGAGCGCTATTTGATAGGCTTCTGTAATAAGTTCATAGCCTCCGAAAGCACAAGCCATCATATACATAGTAGAACAACTATCGTGAAAGTTTGTAAAGAATGCATTACATACCCTAAAATCATAAGGAGGGAAGAAAAAGCGGTTTGTCCAGCCATTATCTATTGCTTGCAAGTTATAAGATGCAGATACAGATGACTCTATGGCACGCAAGGTAGAACAGCCCACAGCACAGATGCGTTTTTTATTTTTCTTGGCGGTGTTTACTGTTTCTGCCAGTTTTTCGCTAATAAAATAGTTTTCTGAATCCATTTTATGTTTGGTAAGGTCTTCCACTTCTACTTCTGCAAAGCACCCCCTACCAAGATACAATGTAACAAAATCCTGATTTACCCCTTGTAGTTCAAGGCGTTTCATAATTTCCTTAGTAAAATGCAATCCTGCTGCTGGGGAGGCTACTGAACCTAAAGGTTCTTCTTTGGCAAAGATAGTCTGATAGGTTTCTCTGTCCAACTGCTCTGCTTCGCGTTTTTCGGTGATATAATCAGGTAAAGGCATTAACCCTAGTCTGTCAATTTTTTTATAGAATACCTCGTCATCACCTTCGTACAAAAAACGAATTGTTCTGCCGCGTGAAGTAGTGTTATCCACCACTTCGGCTACTAATTCACCGTTTCCAAAATAGAGTTTATTACCTACACGTATCTTGCGCGCGGGGTCTACGAGGACGTCCCACAGACGGTATTCCTTATTGAGTTCACGCAATAAAAACACTTCAATTTTAGCCTGTGTTTTTTCTTTTGTGCCATAAAGTTTTGCGGGAAAAACTCGGGTATTGTTATAGATTATCACATCTCCTTCACCAAAATAATCTAATATGTCTTTGAAGGTTTTGTGTTCTATTTCTTTAGTAGTACGGTTAACAACCATGAGTTTTGACGTTCCTCGTTCTTCTAACGGATAATATGCAATTTTATTTTTGGGAAGGTCAAAGTAAAACTGGGATAGCTTCATAATAAAAAGTGCTATGTAATAGCTTACAAATATACAGTGTTTTATTATGTATAGCAAATTTTATGTTGTAACAGATTGGTTTTGAGTAAGTTTTTCTGAAAAAATATATGTATAAAGTACTTTTTTACTGAGCAAACTCTGTCAGTTGTGAGTAACTATTCAGTGTTCCCTTATCATCATAGTTTTCACTTTTGACCATATCTACCCCTTTGGCTATCCAAGATACTGTTTTATATTTTTTGGTCATCCCCATAGTTTTCACTTCGGAAGTGTAGCTCATTTTATAGGCTTCAAAAGTTCCTGCGGGAACAGTTACTTTTTCTATGGCTTCTACTTTCCTACCCGTTATTTTCATATTAAAAGACATAATTTTCATGCCGTTCATATAGCTTTCTGAACCAAAATTAATATCTTTCAAAGTCTGCCCTGCTATGGCATTAACAGGAAAGTCAAAATTATCTCCTGAAAACTTTACTTCTATATTGGTATTGGGAGGCATATCGTTCATACCTTGTCCTGAAAATGCGCGGCTGTCTATCATGAGGTTTGTACCATCGCACATTACTTTGGATTTGAATTTGTTGATACTTTTGTTTTTTCCGTCAAGAACCTCATTGTCTAATTCAGCTGTATACTGACTGCTGTTGTTTTCTACGGAGAGCATTTTTTGCTTTACAGTGGTAGTCAGTTTGTTTTTTCCGTTAAAATGCTGTGTAGTAAAAGATACTCCCTGCTTGAAAGGGTACAAATCCTGACAGTTCTGACCAAATATAAAAGACCAGGACAGAATACTGATTAAAATACTAATAATAAGTTTCATAATGCAGTTAGATTATGATGCAAAGGTAACAGCTTTTATGTTGTATGCACATACTGTCAAAATTTTTTTAAGGCATAAACTTTGTCTAAATAATTTGTTTAGTTTTACATCAGTTATGCAAGCAGGATTTGATATAGGAAGTACGCTTATTAAGGTGGTCTGGCAAGAAGACGGTCAGTGGCAGTTTGACAGCACAGCCCACCAGCCTTTGGATATTTTATTACGTAATTTACAAAGAAAGCAGGTTTCCCGTCTGCATATTACAGGAATTGGCTTAAACCATGTTCCGCTCATCAAAGGATTTGAACTGCGCAAAAGAAAAGGTGATGCCATAATGGCAGAACTTTTAAATCAAGTGGCAGGCGTAAATTACTTATTGGCACAGCAGAATAAATCTCATGTTCAGGATTATCTGCTCGTTTCCATAGGCACAGGTACATCTTACACACGGGTACGAGGTGCAAGTGTGCGTAAATTTCCGTTAGGAAATGCTTTGGCAGGAGGCTTTTTATACGGTATGAGCAAATTTATGGGTTATGCTAACTATAATGATTTTTTAAACATTGCCAAAGAAGGCAAGTTAGAGAATGTAGAACTCTTACTCAAAGATAAAATAGCTGAAACCGCTTTAAAACCCGAAGGAAATTTATTAGTAGCTCATTTAGCCAAAGCACAAACAGATACCCCGAAATCTGATGTGCAAATAGGTTTTTTGAATATGATTGCTATCGGAGTAGTTCGTGATATTTTGCTTATAGACCTAATTCCTGAATTTTCAGGTATTAAGCAGATAGTATGCATAGGTTCTAATACGGAAAGTGACAGTCCGCTCAGAACGCTTCTTATGCAATACAAAGACTTTATGCAGAAAGAACTTGTTTTTATACAGCATGGTGCTTATGCCAATGCACTCGGAGCATACCATTTGGACTGGAACTCTATGGAAAAAATAAATTAATTTTAATTTTTCTTCTGACCAATTACTGCCTGATAAAATTCTATCGTTTTTTGAGTAATGGCTTGCCAATCATAGCATTTTTTTACGGTTTGTAAAGCGTTTTGAGCGAGTTTTTGTTTTAGTTCTTGATTCTCAAAACAGCGTTTAATCTGCGTAATAAACTCTCCTGGTGTATTAGCAATAAGAATATCCTGTTCAGGCATAACCTGAATGCCTTCCGCACCTATACTGGTACTTATGATTACTTTTTGCATAGCCATGCCTTCAATGATTTTAATGCGCATACCTCCTCCGCTAAGTAATGGAACGAGCATAATCTCAAAAGACTGCATAAAATCACGGGCAGAGGGCACATTTCCATACACCAATACATTACTTTCATCATGCAGATTAAGTATCTCCTGCGGGGGATTTTTACCCCCGATATACAGTTTTACATCAGGAATTTCTTGTTTTAATTGTGTAAATACTTTATGATAAAACCACAATACGGCTTCTACATTCGGCATCCAGTCCAAACTGCCAAACAAGAAAAGAGAATTAGGCAGAGTTTCTATTTGAGGATTTAAGGTAAAACTGTCAAAATCTACCCCTGCGGGAATAACTTCTATGGGTACAGTAACTTTGAGGTCTTCACGCATGCGTCTAGCGTCCTCTTCGGTAATCGCTAAAATGCCGTCAAACTTATTGAAATATTTGGCTTCAAAACGCTTCAGTTTCTTTGCTAAATAACGAATATACTCCGCCTGCGGACTGCGGGAAGCATTTTTATACAAACGCTCCCATATCAGATATTCTACATTGTGCGACCTTAAAAAAACAGGAATATCAGTATATCTTCGGATAATATCTATGTACCATGCCACAAAAGTACCTTCTAAATGAACTATATCAAATGTTTGGTTTTGCAGTAGTTCTTTTAACTTTTCGCTGAATTCTTTGCTTATAAATCGCTCCACGTTGTATGGAACAGATTTGAATAAATTAAACATTGCCTTAAACATGCGTATATCCGTGTTAATATCCACAGCATGTACAGCCGTGCAAATATCTTTTATGCTTTCAGGTTTCTGATAGTGTTTATTAGTATTAAGGGCGAGAACCGTAACGTTATTTCCTGCTTTTTGTAGGTATTTGGTAGTGTTATACATAGCAATAGCCCCCCCGTCATGAGGAGGATAGGGTATGCGCGGGCTAAGTTGTAAGATATTCATTGCGCAAAATTATTACTTTTGCAGGTATATGCTACGAGCTTGTATTATTCTTACAGGAATATTCTTTTTTATTGCCTGCCATTCGCAAAGAAAAACAGGAAATAAAGAAACAGACGGTATTGACAATTTTACTTTTAGCAAAGACAAACTAATTCAGGGTCTACCCGCAGAGCGTTTTAACCGCGTATTAGACTCACTTAACCCTGTTATCATTGATGTCAGAGAACCTGAAAAATATGCCATAAAACACATAAAAAATGCTATTAACCTTAATTATGAAAGTTTGAATTTTACATTAGAAATAAGCCGTTTAGACAAAAACAAGATATATGCTATTTATTGTGATAACGGCATCAGAAGCAAACTAGCCCTGCAAAAATTTATAGATGCGGATATAAAAACTGTTTTTCTGCTCAAAGGCGGATTAGAATCCTTTCATAAATACAGCGATAAAACAGAGCAAAAACAGTAAGCAACGCTCTTGTAAAAGTCCAAAACAATAGGGTTCTTTCCAATTAAAGAAAATTTTTTCTCATAACTTTCTCAAAATCAATATAAAGCGAGTTTAAAGTCAGGTTTTTTTTGATAACTAATTTTTTACACATAATACATTCATAACGAATTATGTACAACCAAAAAATGCGTTTATAGGAAACAAGTCCATTATTTATTCCCTCAATTTTTTTAACCATTGAAACTAAAACAAAGTAAAAATAGTTACCTTTGCACAATATGAAAAGACATGCCTCTGCCGTTTGGAATGGCACATTAAAAGAAGGTAAGGGAAGTATCACTACCCCCAGCACAGTGTTAAATAAAACACAATATTCATTTACTTCTCGTTTTGAAGAAGGTATCGGAACAAATCCTGAAGAACTAGTCGCCGCGGCGCACGCGGGCTGTTTCAGCATGGCACTCTCTGCCCGAATTGCTAATGCAGGTATTACTCCTGATAGCGTAGATACCAAAGCTACCGTAGATATGAAAAATGACGGTGGTTGGTCAATTACAGGTATTCATCTAGAAACTGTGGTAAAAGCCAATGGTTTAACCAACGAAAAACTGCAAGAACTTGCCGAAGATGCCCGTGCCAAATGTATTATTTCCAGACTTTTTTCTGTTCCTGTTACAATGGAAGCAAAGTTAGGTTAGTAGTTATACTTTGTTCTATAAACTGACCTTGTGCCTAAAGCATAAGGTCATTTTTATTTGTAAAAAACTGAAAACAATGTATATTCGTAAAATAACATACGTTATGCCCACTTTATGAGATTAGATTTTGACCCTGCTCGCAAGTATCAAGAGATATTAAATCATTATCAGTTATTAGATAAAATCAATCAACATGTATCTTTAATTGTGTATATTTTAGATGTTCATACATTAGATGTGCATTTTACCACACAAGAAATACAGAATATTTTAGGATACGAGCATCAAGAAATACAAGAAATGGACATAAAAGCCATTAGAAATCTTTTTTTCCCACAAGATTTACATAAGTTTATACAACATCTTAATACTGCAAAAGAACTCCCTGACAATGAAGTAGCAAAAATAGATTATCGCATGTATAGAAAAGATGGCAAACTGATATGGTTGCAAAACAAAACCCTTGTTTTTGAACGAGATGCACTTGGCAAATCTGTTAAACTCTTGGGTATTGCGGAAGACATCACAGAACGTATTGAGTTTATTGAAACCTTGCAGGAACGAAACAAACAGCTGGAAGAAATTGCATGGTTAAATGCCCATGAAATCCGAAGACCTGTGGCGTCTATCTTGGGTTTAATGAGTTTATTGGATAAAGAAAACCTTGCTAATCCGCAAAATCAGGAGATTATAGCACTTTTGGAAAAAATGGTAAAAGAATTGGATATAGTAATAGGAAATATTTCCGTTACGGCAAGTCTGCACAGAAAAAAATGAAAAAAACACCGCACAAAAATTAAATTAAGCGGTGTTTTTGTATTTGTTCAAATTCTACTATAGTAGAGAGATAGTGTAATCTTTACCATTGATGGTAATTACGGCTTTGTCGCATTGACCATCTTTACCATAATCTACTATTCTGTCTGGTTTCCCATTGATTTTAACTACAGTTTTACCACTGGTGAAGAATTTAGTACATTTTGCGGGTTCAAAGCGGAGTGGGTCGTTACTGTCTGTAATTTCTGTGTAAGATACTCCATTCTGGTCTTTACCTGTAAGGTTATTTTCTATTTTCCAGTAATCATTGGTAAAGTCGTTTAGGGTAGAACTACCATCTGCTACTTTATACCATGTACGCTTGCGTGTGCCACTCCAAGTGATAGCTTTACCATCAGGATACGTAATTTTAGCATCAGTAATAGTTTCTGTATACACCCAATTATTGTTTGTTGCTGTATTTTTTTCATAAGCAATGTTAATAGTACCTGTACGCGTAGCAAATTTACTGTCAGGTTGTCCTACTTGGTTACCGTTAGATACACGATAAGTTTCAAAACTGGCAAGACATAATGTATAAATTTCATAAGGAAAGATTTAAGATTAAATAAATAAAGTACTTGTACGAAAACGATTGTAAAAAGTTTAATTTTTTTTACAAACAACCTGTTCTTCCTCCGTCCACAGGTATATTAATACCTGTGATATAGCTTGCCCATTCACTGGCTAAAAAAGCCACAGCAAAGGCAATTTCTTCGGGTTTTCCAAAACGTTGCATAGGAATTTCATGTAACATTTCTTGAATAATAACCTCTTCAATTTGATTTGTTTTTATGCTTTTATTATGAATAATACTTTGCAAACGTTCTGTACTAGTTGCACCAGGTAATACATTATTTACAGTAATTCCATATTTAGCTACTTCATTAGAGAGTGTTTTTGCCCAATTAGCAACGGCGGCGCGAATAGTATTAGAAACACCTAATCCTTTAAGAGGTTGTTTTACAGAGGTAGAGATAATATTGATAATTCTGCCAAACTGTATTTCTTTCATTTTGGGAAGAACAGTCTGTGCAATAAGATGATTACAAATTAAATGTTGTTCAAATGCGTTTCTGAATTCTTGTATTTGTGCATTTTGAATTTCTCCTGCAGGAGGTCCGCCTGTGTTATTGACCACAATGTGTATAACATTGAACTGTATGTAATTTTCTACGGCTTTTTGCACCTGTTCAGGATTAGAAAAATCTGCTACAAGATAGCTGTGTTTTTGCTCAGAAGAACAAAATAAAGTGTTTATTTTTTCTTTTAGTTTGCTTTCATTTCTTGCCATTAGTACCACATTAGCGCCTAATTCAGCAAACAAAACAGCTGTGGCGCCCCCGATACCTTGGGTAGCGCCACAGATTAAAGCATTTTTTCCTGTAAGATGTAAACTTTGCATACTGCAAAGCTACTAAAAATAGACTTATGCCCCTACTAATGCTCTAAATTCTCCGTTAGTAACCGTTCTTACATTACCTGAACTTAAAGAAGGAACTCCTACTCTGCCCGTGAAAGTACCTTTTATGTAACGTTTGTTTTTGTCTAATTGAGAAACTTCAATTTCTGTAATTGTAATTTTATCACCGGGTTCAGGAGGCACCACAGCAGACGACCACAGGTTGGAAGTACCTGCCTTATAGGCAAAAGTAATAGCAGTTGTGCTTAATGCTTGAATAGGATATTCGCCTGTGGTTACTGCGGCTAATGAGTCTTTACCTGTGTTAATGGTAATACCCATGTAAGGATACGAAGTATTGGGCGCAACAATAGTAATGGTTTTGCTGGAAAATGTACCCACAGGTGCTGCATTGGTGTACTGATAGGTATTACCACTTCCTGTAGTGTCTACTACCGCTTTAATCCATACACCTGTAAATTGTGAAGCAGGTACATCATTATCGGATTTTTTAGCACAAGATGTCCATAAGGCAAAAACTGCCAGAACAAGAGATAGAAAAAGAACCTGTTTTTTCATAATTGTTAAAAATTTCACGTAAAGCAACAAAATTTATACCATATACCCAAATCATTTTTATTGTACAAGTATAATCCCTTTTTGTTCAATGCGATACTGCCAATCTGTGTGTAGAATAATCGCTTTTTTTAGGTTATGTTTCTTTAGATGTTTTTTTACTTCATTTTCAGGTAAGTTCATGTATACATTTCTCTCCGCATAATACATTACTTGTGGTGATATACTACTGCTACTACGTAGTACTAATAGTTCATTATCAGGACTTAACTTTACTAATTCTGATGCAAAATGTTGTATCTCATTACCTTTTTTATACTTAATTCCTTTGTAGGTTACATACAAAGCCGATAAGAATAATATTCCATAACTCATATTGAGCATATACTCTGAAAATTTTGCTTTTGATACCATAAAAGTCCATAATATCAATATAGGAATACTTGTTTTTAATACCGAAAAATCATTTTCAGCAGTAAAATTCAAAAAAATAATATGGTGTAATAAAATAGCTATCAATATAATTGTAAAGACATGGGGCAGTTTTACAAAAGATAAAAAAACCTGTTTTTTAAAGTTTGTTATGAGTATGATAAGCATGCTTAATACCACAGGATAATAATGCACTGTATAGTACCATAGTATAGTAATATATGTATCTAAATTCCATCTTGAAAAATACTTTACATGGTTAGAAACCGCTCTTTGATTAGCTTTATCAATAAGTGCTGTTTTCAGTGCTTCCCAACCTGCTATATGCGAATATATCCAAAAGGTTAAAACCATTGCTAATGAGGTAAAAAGTATCCATGTAAAATAATGTAAAGATAGATTAAGAGTTTTTTGTGTCCATACATGGTGTATAATCAAAATAAAAGTCAGAAAAATACCTATCCATTCTGTAAAAGTGAGCAAGAACAAACTAAATCCTGTTAAAATTGTATTTTTGAAAGTTTTTCTATGCACATAATTTTGATACAAAATAAGTGTTGTTACAATACCTATCTGCGCAACAATATCACAAAAGTATGCCTGCGTATGATACCTTAAAGTAACAGGAAGCAAAAAATATCCTGACGCACCGAATACAGCAAATTTGTCGGTAAAACCGCATTTTTTTAATAGAAAATACAGTAAAATACCTGTAATAAGTTGTATCAATAGTGTAATAACTTGTAAAAAAACTTCATTTGGAGATATATGAAGCAAAGCTACAATTCCATGTAAAATATAAAATGCCAAAGGTGGATAAGAAATGTAATATCCGTTACCGCGTGCATCTGTTACTCCTGAAATAAAAGGAATATGTTTATCTGCTTTTCGGTAGAAAGTATAAGGTAAAGCATAATGATGATTTTGTATACCTTCTTTTTGCCATATTTTAAGGATAATCAAAGTATGCCCTGCAAGCCATTCTTGGTGTCCAAAGCCTTCTAACTTCTGCCCTAAAAAAGGTATGCGAATACAAATAGAAAAACAAAATATACACAGAACTGTCAGAAGGCTTTTTTGCATGTTCAAAGATAGTGTAAAAAAATCCCCTGCAAAAACATCATTTGCAAGGGCGCGATGTAAGATTTGAAATACTATCTACTTTTTATCCTGATTGGCAGGAGTTGAATTAGGCAATATAAACCGAATAGGAATAAATAAACGTGCAGGGATTTTTTTGCCGTTAGCTTCTGCGGGTGTCCATTTGGGCATAGAACTGATAACTCGTAAAGACTCTTCATCACAACCGCCACCTATACCTTTGACTATGGTAGGTTGGGTTACATTTCCTTCTATATCTATTACAAGACTCACATATACCGTACCCTTAATTCCTTGTTCTTTGGCTTTTGCAGGATACTTTATGTTCTTTGCAATAAATTTCATTAGTGAGTCTTCTCCATAAGGGAATTTAGGCATGAGGGTATCACCACGAAAAAGATAACTCATTTCTGTGTATACATTACTCGGATTTTTTACTTCATTTTGCTTAAATGTGCCTGCAAAACTTTTTACAGATAAAACTACAAGCAACACAAATGTTAAGATAATTTTACTGTATATAATCATATATGTAAGAAATTATTATGCCCACAAAGTTAAATACTTTTTTGCTTCAAAGCAAGGTATATTTTTTTGCCTTTTTGTACAAGTCAATCTAACTTTTTAAAGTCCAGAAAGGATTTTACACTGTTTTTTCACAAATAAAACTTATTACTGAAATTTTCAAATGGTTTTTTGTGTATCTTTGTATTTAGATTTTTATCATGGCAAAACTTAATCAATCTGAACAAAAAATACTAGAAGAAATCAATGCATGGAAAGGAGAAAGCCCCAGTTTTTTATCCAAGATTAGTTCTACTTTGGCAAAACCTATCAACTTGGCAGGTCAATTGATACCTAATGATGTGCAAAATAAAATGGCAGAAATGGTGCAAAATGTAATGGATAAATTACAAACTGCATCTAATTGGACAGTAAGTGAAAAAATTATCATACAGGACATACAGCAATATGCACCTCATATTCAAGAAATCAAAGACATAAAAACGGTCAGTATTCAAGATTTAGACAGTGTTTCACAAGAATATCTCAAAAGTAATAAATTAGCTAGTGCCATGCAAGGTTTAGGTACAGGCTTGTTAGGTTGGGTAGGTTTAATTGCAGATTTACCTGCTTTTTTTGTGGTTGCCATGCGATTAATTCATCAGACAAGTTTATGCTATGGCTATTCCCGAGAGGGTGAAAATGCAGAATTTGAAACCAATTATATGTTGCATGTATTCAAAGTAGCTACAGCATCTTCTATTGTAGAAAAACAGCAAGCGCTTTCTGCCCTCAAAGATTTGGAAACAGACTTTTATCAAGAACAAGAACCTTCTGATGACCCTCTCGTAAAACATGTAACCAAAAAAATTGCCATAGGACTTTCCAGCAAACTTGTGCAAGAAATTATTACGCAGATTTTACAAAGAAAAGCTATTGCCATGATTCCGGGTGTGGGTGCCTTACTCAATTCAGGATTTAATTATCTCTATATGCAGGATATAGGTAAAACAGCTTATATGCTGTACAGACAACGCTTTTTACGCGACAAATCCGGGCGGGGCAAAGTGGTTACCATTAAAATTGATGATTAAAAAAATCACTACATTTACAGAATGAAACGCTACAAAACCCTTCCGCGTCATCAGTGGAGAAAAAAAGTAGAGGAATTAGGTTTTATCTTTCATACTCCTGACATGCCCTACTGGGACGAGAGCATCTATTATACATTTAATTATGCCCAAATTGATGTATTAGAAAAAGCAACGGCAACTTTATACGACCTGTGCTTAAAAGCCGCAGAATACGTCATTGAAAATAAACTCTATGCTAAACTACTTATTCCTGATAGTTTTGTTTCACTCATAGAACGTTCATGGCAAAATGAAGACCCATCTATTTATGGGCGTTTTGACCTGTGGTATGATGGTGTAAATCCCCCGAAACTGTATGAGTTTAATGCTGATACGCCTACTTCTTTGTTTGAAGCGAGTATTGTACAATGGTTTTGGTTAAAGGAATACAAAGCCGAAGCTGACCAGTTCAATTCCATGCACGAAAAAATTATTGACTATTGGAAATATGTAAAACCCTATCTCAAACAAGGTAAATTGTATTTTGCTTGTGCAAGAGGGAGTTCAGAAGATTTTGTAACCACAGAATATCTACGGGACTGTGCTATCCAAGCGGAGCTAGATACCGAATTTTTATACATGGACGAGATTGGTTGGCATAATCCAAGACAGTGTTTTACAGATTTGAATGAACAACCTATATGCAATATATTCAAACTCTACCCTTACGAATGGATGTGGGAAGAAGATTTTTACCCTTACCTTATACAGGACACAATGCAGGCATACTGGATAGAACCGCCATGGCGCATTATATGGTCTTGTAAAGGTATTTTGCCCATTCTGTGGGAATTATTTCCTGAACACGAAAATTTGTTACCTGCTTACTTTGAAGCTAATAAGTTTGGAAGCAAAGAATATGTACGCAAACCTATATACGCTCGTGAAGGTGCTAATGTAGGAGTTATAAAAAACGGTAGAATTATCATGGAAAATGCAGGCGAGTATGGTCATAATGGGTATGTATACCAAGCGTATCAACCTTTACCTAATTTTTCAGGAAATTACCCCGTAATAGGTTCTTGGGTCATTGGACAAGAACCCGCAGGTATGGGCATACGCGAATCAGATACTGTAATCACCACAAATACCAGTAGATTTATTCCACATTACATTGAAGTTTAAAAATATTTTTTACCTTTGTTTTATCAATTCTAATCCTATGGGAACATTTGTAATTTCTAAAAGAAAAAACGGAGAATTTCAGTTCAATCTGAAAGCAGGAAATGGTCAGATAATACTGACCAGCGAAGGATATACTACCAAAGCTAACTGCATCAATGGTATTGAATCCGTGAAAAAAAACAGTGTAGATGACGCTCGCTATGAGAGAAAAACGTCTTCTAATGGCAAATTCTACTTTAATCTCAAAGCAACTAATGGTCAGATAATTGGCACAAGCGAGATGTACGAAAGTGAAAGCGGCAGAGAGAACGGTATAGAGTCCGTGAAAAAAAATGCCCCTGATGCGGATATACAAGACGAAACCATATCAGAGTAAACACATTCTGTAAGATAAAAAAATTACACACCTTCAACATCCTGCTCAGCTGAGGTGTGTTTTTTTATTTCCATCAAGTCTGGCTAGGTATTCATTAAAATTGGTGGCTACATACAAAACTCCTTTATCGATAATTAAAAGACGAATATAATAATTTGCCCCATGAACACAAAGGAACACAGGGCAAAACATGACTTATGGAAAGTTTCTATTTTATTAGTGCAGGATGTGCACTGTTTTGTAATAATAAATGCTGTTTTGGTCTTTTATTATCAGTTGATATAAGCCATTAGGCAGGTGAGCGGTGCTAAAAGCATAATTCTGTGCGTGTAATGTGCCTGTGTGCAATACTGTACGTACTCCTAGCATGGATACTAACTCTATCTGTGCGTCAGGTACGGACATAGTTACCTGTACATTCATCATTTCTGATACAGGATTAGGATATGACTGAATAGCATTTTCGGCAAATAAAGAGTTGGCAATTTTTGTAAGAGGACTGATAACAATAGTATCACTCGGA
This sequence comes from uncultured Bacteroidia bacterium, assembly GCA_938028625.1. Classification (GTDB taxonomy): domain Bacteria; phylum Bacteroidota; class Bacteroidia; order JANWVE01; family JANWVE01; genus JANWVE01. Next base: position 85,895 of record CALIZB010000003.1, read on the forward strand.
ATAGGTGTAGTAAGCATACCACTTGTAGCGTTGAGTCTGGTAGTACCTGGTGCGTTGAAAGTAAGATTGCTGAACGTTGCCACACCACTTACAGCATTAGCCGTGTTGTTTACCATAGGTAGTGAAGCTGTATTAGTGAGTGTTACAAGTAAAGTATGGTCTAAATCACGGTTATTGTTGGCATCTGTACTTTCTACCACAGGAGATTGTGCAAGAGGTGTTCCTTCTACACCAGTATTGGAAGGCTGAGTAGTAAAACGAAGTTTGGTTGCCGTTACACTGATAGCATTATTACTTGCCCCAGACTGTACAGCAGTATTGAATGGCATCATATAACTACCTGTAAGGTTAAAACTGGAATTATCTACTTTAAAGGCAATGTTTAACCCATCAACCGTAGTCGGGAGCATTCCCCCAAGACTTGTTTTAAGCCACACTTTCACTTTAATGAGGTTAATAGAATTGTCAGGTATGCTCACAGGTAGAGTTGGCGCAAAAACCAAAGAGTCTGGTTTCACGATAAGAGGTAGTGCAGTAGACGAACCCGCAGGGACAAAAACAGCATCTTCAATAAGATGTGTCCAGTTGGTAATATCATTTCCTGTACCTGCTGTAATCACAAAACCTGTTAGTGTACTTGGAAGAGTATTGAAGTCTGGGCAGTTTCCATCTTCACGTAAAATAAAATGAAAGTTAAAAGGAGCGGAGGCACTATCATTAGCTATTGAACTGATAGTTGAAGGAGGAGTAAAAAGTGGGTCTATTGAAATAGTATGTCCTGTATTGAGTAGAGAATTGAGATAGGTTACAGTTGTACCTGAGGTCATATTTACAGTATTTGCTCCTGAATTCCATATCCCGTCGCTATCTACAATAGCAGAAATGATATTACCTGTATTAAAATCTCTGAACTCTACTCGGCGGATACCATTGGGAAGGTTGTTAGGAACGATAAGTCCATATTTGGCAGGTTTGCCATCTACTTCGGTTCTGTACCAATTAGCAATACTGGTAATAGCAGTAAGGTTTAATCCGTCATCTTCTACAATAGCGCTTGTGATAGGCTGACCAGTTCCAGCTAGATTGTCATACAAGTAGACCACAGTCTTGGCAGGAGCAACCGTGGTATCTTTAATTGCAGAACCATTGGTAAGCCCTGTACCGTAATCAATAACATTAGTAGTATCATTAGCGGCTACACGCGTGGCAATAGTTGTTCCTCCAGCGCCGTCATTGAGCATGAGTTTAGGAATAAGTTTTTTGCCTGGGGTAAACCTTATATTTCCTGTGGATTCAAGCATAAACCAGCCTGAATACTCACCTGTGGTAGATGCTGTAAATTGCTCGTAAGACCCAGGTGTTGCCATGCTTGGACTGGTTGTACGGGTAATAGTAGCTGTACCCATATTGATTAAATAAGGGTTACCAGCTCCAGAATTTGTAATAGGACTACCTACGGTATCCATTTGGTTAAAATAACGATATGTAGCACCAGGAGTTAATCCTGAAACTGTTCCCCAAAACACAAAGGGAGTACGGTTGTTGTTTGTACCATTTACCCCTTGTATGTACTTGGGAAGCGTAGTAGTAAAAGTAATCTGTGCAATTGTGTTATGTACAAAGATAGCACAGCATAATGCAAGAAAGCTAAGCAGATATTTCATATATTTTTGTATTTAATTTTGATGGAACAAAAATACGATTTTTGAGTTAATCAAATGTAAAAAATAGGTTAAATGATACGTAAAAACACAAACCATAACTTTCACAAATTGGGTAATAAAGGCTACATAACTGCCTAAAATTTATTGTATATTTGTAACTCTAAACGTTGTAATTTTGTTAATTAAATGACTCGATTATGAAAAACAATACAGAAACGCTTTTCGCGGAATTATATACGATTGAAATACCTTTAAGCAAAGTACTTTATTTTGAAGAAAAAATCAGAGCAAGACTGATTGCTACGCTGGTGATTGCGTTCAGTCTTATCTCTTCCAGTGCCTGGACACTTTGGCATGGTTGGTTAGTAGATTATTTCAGGTATGATGTGCTGTTAATACCTATTATTTCTTTTCTAATGAAGTTAGTCGGAGCTTTTATTTTGTACTACCTCACTAAACGAAACTGTTTAGTGTTGGATTTGCACAGTGGCAAGGTTACAACTTACTATAAGTTTTTCTTTACTATTTTTGTAAAAAACCGTTTTCAGATACGGCGTTTCACGGTAAATCCTCAAAATTTGATGCTTTCTTACCGTAGAGAAAAAAAACTGTTTGTTTTATACCTCAAAACCATAGAAGGACAAGATTTAGTATTAGCCAAAGACAAGAAGGAGTTCAATATACAAAAGATTATGAAAACAGTCAGGGAAGTAGCCATGTCTAATCAACCCGCTTACGAGCATGTATAGCAAATTTAAGAACCTTCGGATATAGTTTTTCTGCCAATACTGTAATAAGTAAAACCCATTTCCTGCATTTTGGAGAGTGTATAGATGTTTCTACCATCAAAAATGAGCTTATTTTTTAGTTTTTTTGCAATTTCATCAAAGTCGGGAGTACGGAAATCGTTCCATTCTGTAAGAATAAGTAAAGCATCAGAGTTTTCAAGAGCTTTGTATAGGTCTGTGAAATAGGTCAGTTTATCGCCATACAATTTTTTAACATTATTTAAGGCTTCGGGGTCATGTACATGAAGTTTTGCCCCTTTTTCTAAAAGTTTATCTATGATAGTAAGCGCGGGTGCTTCACGAATGTCATCAGTATTAGGTTTGAAGGCAAGTCCCCACAAAGTAAATTGTTTGTCTTTGAGCTGGTACTGAAAATGTTTATCAACTATATCAAAAAAGCTGATTTTTTGTTTTTCGTTAACCTGCATCACTGCGTTAAGAATTTTGAAGTCATAATTATTTTCTTGGGCTGTTTTATACAATGCCTGAACATCTTTTGGAAAACATGAACCACCATACCCTATACCTGGAAAAATAAACCGCTTTCCGATACGGGAATCTGTACCTATACCTTTTCTGACATTGTCTACATCTGCACCGAGAATAGTACACAAATTAGCAATTTCATTCATAAATGAAATTTTCATGGCTAAAAACGCATTAGCCGCATATTTTGTCAGTTCTGCTGAACGAATATCCATTTCTATCAAAGGATTTCCAGAGCGTAAAAAAGGTTCATATAATTCCTGCATAATTTTGAAGGCTTTTTCACTTTCTGCCCCAATTACAACTCGTTCAGGTTTCATAAAATCATCAACCGCGACCCCTTCTTTAAGAAATTCAGGATTAGAAACTACATCAAATGGTACAGATGTATGTTGTGATATAGTAGCTTTTACTTTTTCACCTGTACCTACGGGAACGGTACTCTTGTCTACAATTACTTTATATTCTGTAATACTTCTGCCAATGAGGTCAGCCGTTTGTAGAACGTATTTAAGGTCTGCAGAACCGTCTTCATTCGGCGGAGTAGGTAACGCTAAAAATATCACTTTACCATGTTGAATGCCCTCTTGAATATCAGTAGTAAAACGTATACGGTTAGCTTCTACATTCTTTTTAAGCAAAGTTTCTAATCCTGGTTCGTAAATAGTAGGAATACCTTGTTTGAGTGTATTTACTTTGTTTTCATCAATATCTACACATACTACATGATTGCCCGATTCTGCAAAACATACTCCTGTAACTAAACCCACATATCCTGTACCAATAACTGTAATTTTCATAAGCGGTGCAAAAATACAGTTAAGTTCAGTAAAAAAACAACATTCACGTTTATTTTTGCAAAATACAAATCGGATAGATGCATAAAATGAATAATTTTTTTAATAAAATCAGCGATTTTTACCTGTTTTTGCAAACTTTACAGGATAAGCAATATCCTGCGTTTTACCTTGTCTGAGATTGTCTAATTTTTTGCGGAGCAAGGTTTTTTTGAAAGCCGAGATATGGTCTATAAAGAGCTTTCCTTCTATATGGTCGTATTCATGTTGAATAATACGGGCAGGAATATCATCAAAAGTTTCGGTATGTTCCTGAAAATGTTCATCAAAATAACGGATAGTAATTGTATCTAGGCGAGTAATCTCTGCCCTTACATCAGGAATGCTTAAACAACCTTCATTAAATTGCCATTCTTTACCTGTTTCAGAGAGCATTTCTGCGTTGATAAAGACTTTTTTCAAATCCTGATATTTTTCATCAAACTGACCTGCATCTATGATAAATAAACGAATAGATAAACCTATCTGCGGTGCGGCTAAACCTACTCCATTAGCATTATACATAGTTTCAAACATATTGGCTATAATTTCCTGCAAATTTGGATAGTCAGGTGTAATAGGTTTGGCTTTTTCTTTCAAAATAGGATTTCCGAGAATATAAATGGGCAGTATCATAATTTTACTGTACTTTGGTATAAATTATCTTTAATCTTGGTCGTTTTTGGATATTTGGAGATTGTCCTCCATGAATAATAGTACGAGCTAAATCCGTTTCAGGACTGCCAAAGTAACCTAATGGGCGTATGATTAGACCATTATTTTTAAGTTTTCCAATGATAACTGCTTGGATATAGTCCGTAAGATTTAGAGAATAACGTTTAGCAGTACTATCATAAGAAACAGCCGATGCTCCTAAAATAAGAATACTATCTTTACGATTAGCCGTAGAACCCGCATGATACGCTCCAAGATAACGGTTAGGTTTGAATAAATTTACGTCATCAGCATAGAGCGTAAGTTCTGCCTTGTTGATTGCCATATTCTTTAAGTTTTCAAGGTTGTTTATTTTGAGATACATTTCATTCAACACACCTGTTTGTAGGTATGTATATTGATTAGATGTATTTGGGGGAAGTGTATTGCGTTTGAACGTATTATACCTTGCAATAGCTGAATTATTAAAAGGAAAATCATAACTTGTGGTGCTATCTACCATGCTGTTATCTGATTTTTTTCTGATTTTATAGTATAAAACAATTCGTGAAAAAGCAGAGGTCATATTAAATATAGAAACTACTCCAGGCGAACCCGTTGTATTAGCTTCAAAAGCCATACCTTTGAAGTAATTTTGTGTAAAAGTAGTAGCAGATGCAAAATTTGAAGGGTTTGTAGCGTTATCTGTTAATAATCTTTGTCCGAAGGTATCAGCTAAGCGTAGCCGTAGAATAGAACGTAATACTATTTTTTTTGTAGGGTCTTTTCGGTTAATGATGCTGTCTACCTTTTGGGGGCGTATGAAAATAGGTTCAGGTAAAGGAGTATCATTTATTAAATTGTTTCCTGTGGTTGTTTTAGGATTAGAATAACTGTAATATACACCTTCTTTATAGATAGTATCTGAAATTTCTTTAATAGCTAATTGTAACGGTGTACTTGCTGTATCACCGTAATAATGAGCGTATTGCAGAAAAAGAACTATGGAGTCTAATACAGTATAGTTTTCATTATTATCTATGGCAAAAATAGGATTACTTCCTGTTGTCCAAAGTTGAGTATAAAAATTGGCAGTTGTTGTTCCAAAGTAGGTATCTGTATATTGACCTATTACGGCGTAATTCCACTCGTCGGTACGCAGTGTATCTCGGGCAATGCTATACGTTTGAAAAGTAAAAGTATCTGTAACATTAGCTTTAATTAAGTCATCTTGGGGTTGTACTACTGCACCTGTATTATTGGGTTTTTGGCATGCCCAAAAAGTGAGTAATAAAAAAACAAGGACTATATGCGGTAAGTATTTCATTCAGCCTGCAAAAGTAATAAAATAACGCTTATACTGATAACTTTATACAAACAACCTCTTTATTTTAGTAATTCTAACACAGCATTAACGATATTTTGTTCTGTAAGTCCATATTTTTGGAGGAGCTGGTCAGGTGTGCCGCTTTCACCAAACTTATCATTTACAGCAACCATGCGCATACGTACAGGAAATTTTTCAGACAAAAGCTGTGCAATGGCATCACCCAGCCCGCCGTTTTTCTGATGCTCTTCGGCAGTAACCACACATCTGGTTTTGCTTACGGAGTCTAAAATAGCTTCGGTATCCAAAGGTTTTATGGTATGAATGTTAATTACCTCGGCATCTATACCTTGTTTAGCTAATATTTCTGCGGCGAGTATAGCTTTGTATAACAGATGTCCTGTGGCAAAAACAGATACATCTTTACCTTGTTTGAAGGTTATGGCTTTACCAATTTCAAATTTAGTGTTTATATCTGTAAATACAGGTACTTTGGGTCTTCCGAAGCGAAGATAAACGGCACCTGTATACTCTGCTATGGCTAATGTTGCTAAATACGTTTGATTATAATCTGCGGGGTTAATAACCGTCATATTAGGAAGCATGCGCATCAAGCCGATGTCTTCTAAAATTTGGTGTGTAGCGCCGTCTTCTCCTAAGGTTAAACCTGCGTGAGAAGCACAAATTTTTACATTTTTTTGAGAATAGGCTACTGACTGGCGAATTTGGTCAAATACTCTACCTGTGGCAAAGTTTGCAAAAGTGGCGGCATAAGGAATTTTGCCCTGTGTGGCTAAACCTGCCGCTACACCTATCATATTGGCTTCGGCTATACCTGCTTGAAAAAAACGCTCGGGATATTTTTCTTTGAATGCTGTCATCATAAGTGAACCTGTCAGGTCTGCACACAAGCCTACTACATTAGGATTTTCTCTACCTAATAGTTCTAATGCCGCACCAAAACCTGAGCGCGTATCTTTCTGCTCCATGTTGCAAAAGTAATGTTTTTTGTTAAAGTGAACATGTTACAAAATAAAACCTATGGTTCGGTGTGCTGTAAATTTACCTTGATAACGTTCTGTATGTTTTTTTTGCAGTTGAGGGGCATATTTTTGTTGATACTCTGTGTATAGTTCTTTATTTTCTATGTAATAGTCTATGCGATATTGGCATTGTTCAGGGTTTTCTATTTTGATAATTTGATATTGTATAAAACCTTTATGCGACATTACTTCGGGAATATGAATGTTTCGCATCCATGTAAGCCAATCTTGCTCTATATCAGCTTGGATTTGAATATGAACGGAATATATAATCATAGTTTTTTAATGAATAGCGATACAAAAGGCTGTTCCTATCTTGGGCGCAATGCCTGAATAAGATAACTCAAATATAGGATAATATGAAACATCTTGATTTTGTCTTGTATAACCAAGTCCTATGCGTCCACACATACCTGCGTAATTGTCCCAAAATAGTTTACCTTTGACTATTTCCCATTGATAACCCACAATACATCCAAATGAAGTATAACGAGCAGATGCTTTTATATCAGGCTTGTGAATATACACTGTATCCATATAATAATTTTCATCTGTAATATAGGAAGCAAATCTGTGTGCAGTAGAAACACCTAGATAAATACCTGATAAATTGGTTTCTGTTTTGGAAAAATATTTTCTGATTTGCAGATTTGCTACTCCCCCACGTAGATTTCTCGCGTTATATATGCTAAACTGTTCAGCATAGGTATAACCTACATTAAGTTCTACACTTATTTTTTGTTTTATGTGCTGTTCAACGCCGAAAGTAGTAGTTGCCATAAAAAAGTCTATTAGGTTACTTTTAATAAGAGTATTTCCTTGCCCTAATAACAATCCAAGTGATGATATAATCCAAATTATTGATAAAAATATTTTTACCATACACAAAGTTAAGTATAGTTTTGCGAAGAATAGATGTTAAAATTATAACTCCTAAAAACTTTGTGCGTATAAGCTATAAATTATGAAAAAAACAGCATTTTTTTTATTTATTCTGGTATGTATCTCTGCTATTTCATACAGCCAAACTGTGTTTAAAGTAAACAGTAAATATGATGCAGATGTAAAAGTATTTGTAGCAAACTCCAAATATGATGCAGATTTGATAGTATTTGAAGTAAAAAGTAAATATGATGCAGACAAAGACGGGCTTTGGTTTTTTACAAACTCAAAGTATGATGCCAAAAAGAAAATATTCTTTGTAGACTCCAAGTATGACGCAGATATCATTGTTTATTTTGCTAATTCAAAGTATGATGCAGGTTGGAGAAATACAGCTAAAATTGGCAAATGGAAATAGGTATTTATTGTTCAGCTATCTTTACATACATATTAAAAAAAGCACGCATAAAAGTTAATTTTTATGGTTGTAAATGATTTTGCTTGCAAATATGCCTAAATGTTCGGTATAGTTCCGTAGCGCACCCTTTAGCAATAAATTCATGTAGAGCGATTTTTATATACAAACAGCAGAAACAGGGAGCAGGAATACCTGAATAAAAAGAAGGCTTGTGTTGCTCTTGACTAAAATGTCAACCTTATTGCAGGATACCAAATATATGTTACTCCAATCCGCAGTACCTGCGTATATCCTCGCCGTTTTCCAGCATTTTGCCAAGTTTTATGATTTCCTCTTTGAGTTCGGGGATTTCAGCCATGTTATTTGCAATAGCACCAAGTATTTTTTCTAATCTTGCCTTGCGCGTAGCTTCTTTATCTAATTCTACCCATTTATCATATTCCTGATAAAATTCAGGGTATTGTTTTTCTAAATATGGACGCACGAGTTCTACGGTTTCTATTACAATCTGGGCATCTTCAAAGGCGTCAGGATTAGATAAACTGAACGTATGAGTTTCATAAATACACAATTCTATCTCCTTTGCACAATTTAAATGCGTTTTGTGAATTACCTTCAAGGTATTATCAGGGGAGATTTTGCAGGGGATACTACGTGCAAATTCATTTTTTTGACGGTTTATTTTCCATTTTTCTTCGGTTTTGCTTATCATGGTGAACAATTTTAATAATTTTTTTGTAGTTTTGAATGTCAATATGCAAACAACTACTTACCTAAAATCATTTCTTTTGCTTTTGTTTTCTACCCAGTTTGTAGCTGTATTTAGTCAGAATACAACAAAAAAATGGATTTTCTTAAAAGATAAAGGCACAAACACAGAGTATTATCTTGCCCACCCTGAATTGTATCTTTCTCAAAGAGCAATTGAAAGACGCGCTAAATATGGTATTCCCATAGATATAACGGATATTCCCGTAGAAAAGTCTTATGTATCAGCTATTCAAAGTAAAGGCGTTAGCATAAAAGGTGTGTCTAATTGGTTGAATGCTGTATGTGTAGAAGGTACAGAAAATCAAATCAATAGTATTAAGTCCCTATCCTTTGTTAAAGAGATCAAACCACATACCATATATCGCAGAAAAATAGAAGAAGTAAATGAAAATCTAAATTTTAATCCCACAGCCAAAACAAACAGTTATTATGGTAGCGCGTTTGTACAAAACGATATGATTGGTATTCCGTGTATTCATACAGCAGGATATACAGGGACAAATATCATTATTACCTTGATGGACAGTGGATTTTTGAATGCAGATACTTTATCTTGTTTTAAGCATGTATTTTTAGGTGGCAGACTACTCAATACTTATGATTTTGTAGATAACCAGCCTACGGCATGGGATGAAGATGGACATGGTACTTTGGTATGGAGTACTATTGCGGCAAAAATTCCTAATGTAATTGTAGGTACAGCCCCTGACGCTAAATTTATTTTATATCGTACAGAACAGGTATCTGCTGAGATCAACCAAGAAGAAGTAAACTGGATGTTAGCTTCACAAAGAGCGGATTCTTTAGGTACAGACATTATTCATTCTTCTTTGGGATACAGCGTATTTGATGCGGGACAAACTTCCTACACATATGCAGACATGGACGGCAAAACGACTATTATCACCCAAGCCGCAGTAATGGCACGGAGAAAAGGTATTATGATAACAAATTCCGCAGGAAATGAAGGTTCAGGACCATGGGGATATATTACAGCCCCTTCTGATGCCGATAGTATTTTATGTGTAGGTGCCGTGGACGCAAGTAGAAACAGAGCGGCTTTTTCAGGCTACGGTCCTAGCAGTGATGGTAGAATAAAACCTGATATTATGGCTATGGGAGTAGCTACGGCTTGTGTAAGTGGTAGCTCAGGCAACATAGTTACTGCAAATGGTACTTCTCTTTCAGGTCCTTTGATTGCAGGGCTTTCTGCCTGTTTATTACAAGCTAAAAACACACTCACGCCTATCCAATTAGTTAATTTAATACGTAATGCGGGAGATAAAGCCTCCTCCCCTGATAATTTCTATGGCTATGGCATACCTGACGGTTGTAGCGCTCTAAATGCACTGACCAGTGTAAATGAGTCTATACATCTTAACTCCACTGTATTAAATGTTTATCCTAATCCTACTAAAAACACCATTTATTTGGATTACAAAGAATTACAAGGTAAAACTACAGTTCTGCTCTATAACGCCATAGGACAAAAATTACATGAAGAAAGTTTTTATTTAACTGATAATCAAGGAATAATTACTATAAATACTGAATATCTTTCATCTGGAACTGTATATGTTCAGGTACAAAATAATGAACATACTTTACATGGTATATTCATCAAAGAATAATTTTTTATGTAGTTTTGTCTTTTGATAATGACCTCTGTAAGTATATTCTTCTTTCTGTTGGGTATTTTAATACTGGTTTTCGCTGTATTTATTTATGCAAAAGGAGCAGAAATACTCCGTCATAAGTTTCCTCATCTGCCTGCCGAAAACACTCTAAAGATAGCACAATTCATAGGAAAATTCTGGCTGTTTTACAGTCAGATATGGATAATATTTGCGGTTCTGTTTAATTTTACACAATCAGACAAAGCTTTATATACGGCTTTGTTTATGTTTGTACTGTTAAACGTCAGCGTCATGATTTTTGCGTGGTATAAAATACGAAAAATGAGTAAAACAGATTAAAAACTATGATAAAAAAACTACTTAACCCTCTTTGTATTGCCCTGTTCTGTTTTGTGCTGTTTTTTCTATCTACTGTTTTTGTTGTGGAATGGAGCGGAACATATTTATATATACTCACAGCAGGGTTATTTACAGCCGTTATATCAGGAATACCGCTCAAATACTATATCAGGCAGTTTCAGCAAAAAATAGAGCAGAAACAACAGGAAATATCCAACCTTTTACAATACAGCCCTCTCATCATTTATATTGCAGATGAAGACGGAAATACAGAATTAGTCAGTGAAAATGTATCCAAATGGATAAATGCTGATGTAAACAAACTAAAAAATGAAAAAGGGTATTGGTATACTTTTATACACCCTGATGACATAGAACTTGTCAGAGAAATTTACATTCAAAAAGAAGTAGGTAAAAATTATAGTATTGAATATCGTATTAAGTTTAAGGACGGTAATTATTACTGGGTAAAAGATGAGTATCATTATGTGCGTTATAATGATGGGTCACTTCATATTATTGGATACATAAAAAATATACATCATGAAAAATTATCTCGTCAGGTACAGGAGAATATAGAAAAAGAAATCAAAGAAAAAGAACTGATGTTCAGGGTTTTAGCAGATAATTTACCTATGGGAATGCTTATGGGACGCAAAAATCAAGGTATAATCTATGTAAACAATCGCGCTAAACTAAACAGAGGGCTACCATTGACCACCACTCCTACTGAAATTTATGATTATTTTACTAAAAATATATTTGAATTCAATCACCCTGAGGATAATGAAAGAGTAAAAAAAGAAGCAGACAGTATTAAATCTATGTTGCAAAGAGGTGAGGTGTATGTTACACTTAAAAGAATGAGAAAACTACATGAAACAGAATATAGGTGGTATCGTTCTTACATTATTTCAGGTCAAGATAGTGCTGGAAAATATGTTTTTGAAGTAGAGCAAGATATACATGATGAATACATAATACAGGAAAAATTAAAAAATTCAGAACAAAACTATCGTCTGATATTTGATGAAAGCCCTATTGCTAAAATCATTTTTGACAGAGAAAGCTATCAAATACTGGCAGTAAACCGCAGAACTTGTGAAATACTTGGTTATTCCGAAGAGGAGTTATTACAGATGACCGTATTAGATATAAGAGATAAAGAAGCACAGCAAATTCTTTTGAATGATTTTGAAAATAAAGAAACATATACCCAAAAAAGAGTACGAAAAATCCGTACCAAGCAAGGTGAATCGCTTACAGTAGAAACCTTTGCCCATGAAATAGACTTTAAAGGTGAAACAGTACTTATAAGTGTATTTATTGATATCACAGAACAGCTAAAAACAAAACAAAATTTTATAGAAACCGAAAAACGTTATCGCAACTTGTTTGAGCATAACTTAATAGGTGTTTTTCGTTCTAAATTAGATGGTACTATTGTAGATGCTAATTATACTTTTGCTAATTTATTGGGCTATACCGTAGAAGAAGTTCTTAAAATAAATGCCAAAGATTTATACTACTACCAAGAAGATAGAAGTGTTTATATAAACACTCTTCAAGAAAAAGGCAAAGTAGAAAATTGTGAAGTTATTCTTAAAAATAAACAAGGTCAAATACTGTACATTGTGGAAAATGTAATACTAACCTATGAAAATGGAGAATACTACATAGAAGGCACAGTAATGGACGTTACAGAAAGAAAACAAAATGAGCAAAAAATACAAAAACTTTTGGAAGAAACCCTTAAAACACAACAGAAACTGACCTATCTTGTAGAATTCTCTCCTTTACCTATTATAGAATGGGACGAACACAAAAAAATTATACTATGGAATCCCGCAGCAGAAAAACTATTTGGATATACACAGCAGGAAGTTATTGGTAAAAGCACCAGAATGATTATTGCAGAAAAGGATATAGAAAAAGCTAAGGATAACGCTCTGCTACTCTATCAGAACCAACAGACTTATACCACATTATTACTCCATAATATCACAAAAGATAACAAAGAGATTGTCTGTCTTTGGTCAAATGCACTTATTAAAGATGAAAAAGGCAATATCAAGGGAGTAGTTTCTATTGCTCAGGATATTACCCAACAAGTAAAGGCTGAACGCGATTTAAAGGAACGCGAACACTTGCTTTCATTAGTTTATAACACGGCTACCTCTGCTATATGCGTACTCAATGAGGATGGAGTATTCCAAAAAGTCAATAAAGCTTTTACACAGATTACAGGATATAGTGAAAAAGAAGTATTAGGTAAGCCTTTTATCAGTATTCTCAAAGAAAAAGACCAAGAATTAGCCAAAGCACATCAACTTAAAGTTATTTATGGTTTAGTACATAAACTACGTAATTGGCAGATACGAAGAAAAGATGGAGAGTTATGTGATGTGTATATTGTTTCACAAGACATAAAAACAGAAGATGGTTCTGTAATGGTAGTAACTACGTTTACGGACATTACTCAAATCAAAAAATCTGAGCAGTTGCTCAAACAAAGCGAATTAAAATATAAAAACTTGTTTGAAAACTCTATTATTGGTATTTTCAGAACTACCTTAGACGGAGAGATGCTGGAAGCTAATCAAAAAGCCAAAGATATTTTTGGTTGGCAAAATATACATGAAATTAACATACTCAATGATATTTATGTATATGCAGAAGATAGAAACCGCTTGTTAGAAATCTTAAAGACCAAGGGAATGGTAGAAAACTTTGAATTTCTCGCTAAAAAATGTAATGGAGAACAAATATGGATTTCTATCTCTGCTCAGTTTTATCCTGAATTTAATTGGATAGAAGGTGCTTGTATAGACATCACAGAAGCAAAAAATAACCTTATTGCCCTGCAAAAAGCTAATTTTGAGTTAGACAGTTTTACATACAGAGCTTCTCATGACTTAAAAGCCCCGCTTCGTTCTATACTTGGTTTAGTAAATCTTGCTAAAGAAGAGGAACTTACCCCTGAAATTGCTCATTATTTTCAATTGATAGAGAAAAGCGTACTCCGTTTGGATAGTTTTGTCGTGGATTTACTGGCACTTTCACGCAATAACCGAACTGAGGTAGTTATAGATGCTGTATCCTGGCAGGAACAGATAAACAACTGTTTAGAAGGATTAGCCTACATGGAAGACTATCAGAAAACGGATATACAGCTTGAAATTTTTCAGAAAGAACCTTTTTATTCAGACCCCACCCGCGTGAATTTGATTATCAATAATCTTATTGCCAATGCGATTAAATATCAGCCGAAAAACACCGAACACAAACCCAAAGTCTTTGTAAAAGTACAGGTATTTAAGCATCATACTTTGCTTACCGTAGAAGACAACGGCGAGGGCATACCTCACCATTATCAAAATAAAGTGTTTGATATGTTCTTTCGGGCTTCAACCAGTTCTGAAGGTTCAGGATTAGGGCTTTATATCGTCAAAAGTGCCGTAGAAAAATTAGAAGGAACTATAAAATTACAGTCTGAACCTAACATAGGTACAAAATTTACGGTTATATTGCCTAACCTCAAAAAAGAAGATGTAGAATAATTTTAACTTAATGATATTGCAAAAACAGTTTATATTTATGAGTAAAATTGTATGTTTATCGTATTTTATGTAATTTTGCAAAATACTATGCGGTATTTATATTACTGTTATTTTGTTGTATGTTTGTTTTTTATGGCGAACGTGGCTTCTGCACAAAGCGAATATCCCACAGGATTAGAAACGGGGGGCATCGCTCCAGATTTTGAAGCTACGGATATTCATGGAAAAAAAATACATTTGTACGAACTCTTGAAAGAAAAACCTGTTATCTTGTTTTTTTTCAGAGGAGAGTACTGTACGGGCTGTCTTAAAAAAAGCAGTGAATTACAGGACTCCATAGAAAGTGCTTTTCTGCATACCCAGTCCTGCTACATGATAGGTATTTCACCTGAAAGCTCCGAAAATATAAAAAAATACCATAAAACCCACCATTATCCTATTATTGCAGACATAAGCCATAAAATTATGGACGCATACAAAACTACCTACAAATTAGATGAAGCTACCAAACATGTCTTGGATTTATACGGCACCAAAGTAGGTAACCCTAACGCAGACGGGACCTACGACATGCCCATGCCCGCTACCTATCTTATAGGACAGGATAGGCATATTAAAGTAGTTTCTTTCAACAAAAACGAAAACATAACCTCAAAAATACAATACATCAAAACTATACTGAGTGCAGAAAACTCCAAATGACAGGTTTCTTATTTTTTTCTCAAAGCATATTTAAAATAATTCTATATTTGCCCCCTCTATGTCTTATAAGCACACATACATACGTTATTTTATTTTGTTTTTTGCGGTTACTGCTTTCAGTGCCTGCGGATTGTTTTCCAAAAAAGAAAAAACAAAGACTAAGGTTGTTAATTTGGATACTATTGATGTAGACGGCAATAAAACTGAAACAGGTAAGATAGACAAAGACAAAGAACCGCCACCTGCATGGTATCTGGGTGAATTTCCTTATCGCCCTACTAATACCAAGTACTTTGACCTTATCCATACTAAATTAGAAATTAAACCTGATTTTACTACGGAAACTATGCCTGGTATAGCAACTATTACGCTTAAACCTCATTTTTATGACCAAAATATTTTAGTCCTTGATGCTAAATATATGAAAATAAACAGCATTAAAGCTAATGGTAAAAATCTTACTTTTACCTATGACAGTGTCAAAGTAAAAATCAATTTGGATAAAACTTATACATCAGACGAACAATTAGTCGTTATTATAGATTATGTTTCTCAACCAAATAGAGTTCCTGCAAAAGGTAGTGCCGCTATTACTTCAGATAAAGGTTTGTACTTTATCAATGCACAAGGTAAAGAACCTAATAAACCTACCCAACTCTGGACACAAGGTGAAACCGAAGCCGCATCTTGTTGGTTTCCTACCATAGATAGCCCTAATCAACGCTCTGCACATGATATTTACCTCACCGTAGATAAAAAATTTACTACTTTATCAAATGGTTTGCTCATTGAACAAAAAGAAGAGGCTAATTGGCGTACAGACCATTGGCAACAAAAACTACCTATCGCACCATATTTATTTATGATTGCCGTGGGTGAATTTTATATCACCAAAGATAAATGGCGAGATATAGAGGTCAATTATTATTTAGAAAAGGATTATCACCCTTACGCAAAAGCAATATTCGGTGAAACTCCCGAAATGATAGAGTTTTTCTCTAACAGGCTGGGAGTACCTTATCCTTGGGATAAATATCATCAAATTGTAGTAAGAGATTATGTTTCAGGAGCAATGGAAAATGTAGGTGCAGTTATTCATGGAGAATTTGTACAAAAAGATGACCGCGCTTTATTAGATGACCATCCTTTTGATATTATTTCGCATGAATTATTCCACCATTGGTTCGGGGATTTAGTTACTTGCGAAAGTTGGTCAAATTTACCTTTGAACGAAAGTTTTGCTACTTACGGCGAGTATTTATGGAGAGAATACAAACATGGAAAAATGTCCGCAGATATGCATTTGGAAAAACATTTAATGCAGTACTTACAGGAAGCCCAGAACAAAAGAGAACCGCTTATCCGCTATCATTATGGCTACCGCGAGGATATGTTTGATGGACATTCTTACCAAAAAGGAGGATTAGTACTGCACATGCTACGTAATACTGTAGGAGATAAAGCCTTTTTCAAAGCACTTAATTTGTATCTTACCAAGAACCGCTTAAGCAGTGCAGAAATCCATGACCTGCGTATGGCATTTGAGGAAGTTACAGGAGAAGACCTCAACTGGTTCTTTGACCAATGGTTTATGCAAAGAGGACACCCTGAAATTTCTATACAATACGGCTATGATGCTACAAAAAAAGTAGCTATGGTGCGGTTAAATCAAGTGCAAGATGAAAACTATTCTCCCAAAGCCTATCGCTTAAAAACTTTTGTAGATACGTATTTTGAAGAAGGAAAAGTAAAAAATCGTGTTCCTGTGGAAGTATTTACCCGGGATACCATTTTAGAAATTCCTTGCGAAAAAAAGCCTGAATACATCACTTTTGACCCCGAAAACACCCTGCTTATGAATATCCATGAGGATTACAAAAATGAAGATTATCGCTACATTCTCCGCCATGACCCTACGTTCAGAAATCGTTTGAACGCCCTCCGTCATTTAGATTTATCTGAATATGAAAATGCTGAACCTGAAATTTTTATGACTTTATCTGACACCACTTCTGATGAATTGCGCTATCAGGCTATACATGAGTATGCGTATGAAAAAAACAAAAAAACCTTCGTCTATAAAGGTAAAAACAAAGATAACGTAATTGCCAAACTGAAAGAATTAGCCCTAAAAGATAAATCTGCCAAAGTAAGAAATGCCGCAGTAGAAGTGCTCTCTATGTATGCAGATAAAACCATGTTACCGTTTTTTGAAAGTTGTTTAGAAGACCGTTCTTATAGTGTATTTAGTAGTGCTTTGGAAGCCATTGTTAGTATAGACCACGAAAAAGGATATAGTATTGCCAACAAATATCGTAATGAAAAAAGTGCGGATATTACTATTGCTGTGGCTAATGCTGTGGCAGAAAACGGAAACCCTTCTGACTTTGATTGGATGGATACACAAACCCGCAGACTTACCACTATGGGTGATGAAAACTGCTATGCCATGAGTGAAGCCTATGCTAATTATTTGGATAAAATCAAAATAGAAAATAAAACCAAAGCCATAGAAACCTTGAAATATATCATTGATACTAAAAAGACATGGTGGTCAAAAATTGCCGCAGTCAGCGCTTTGACAAAATTCAAAAAAGAACCAGGGGTACAGGATTATATCAACGAACTGAAAAAAACAGAAACTAATTTTTATATTCAGATGATTTTAGCCCAATAAAAAACAGAATTTCTCATAAACCAAAAAAGCTGTCATTTCTGACAGCTTTTTGAATTTAACATGAAACACACGTTTTAATGGTCATATCCATGTGGTCCATGTACATGACCATGTTCTAACTCTTCTTTTGTAGCAGGTCTTATTTCTACAATCTGACCTTTGAAATGAAGGGTAACTCCTGCCAGCGGGTGATTAAAGTCCATAGTAACTGTGTCATCAGTAAGGTCTACAATTTCGCCATAGCGCTCATTGCCTTCGCTGTCCATCATAGGAAGCACTGCACCCACGGCCAGTTCTAAGGCTACACCGTCAATCATAAATATATTTTTAGGCAGTTCTACCACATCTTCTATATAATAGTCTCCGTATCCGTCCTGAGGGGGAAGCACAAAGTCAAACTGATCTCCTGTGTTTAAGTTTGCTATTTTCTCTTCAAATTTTTGCAATAAAGCACCAATACCATAAATAAAGTACAGGGGGTCATCTGAAGTAGCTTCGTCAATAATTTCATTTTCTTCTTCAGGAGAGGTAAGGGTGTAAGTCAAGCCTACCACGTGATTTTTTGTTATCATAATTCAATACATTGATACAACAAGTTGCAAAAGTAGTTTTTTTTATGACATAATGTAACAGGCTTGACAAATTTTCTTGACAGTATGCCATTGTGTCGTTAATGAAACGTTAATAAATGATTACATTAATGATTATTTGGCAGAACAAATTTTTTTTTCTCTCAAAACAATAACACAAAATGTATTTTTAATAAATTGATTTTAAGTGCCTTATAAGTTATTTTTAATAGTTTTTCCGTATAATACGGTAAAACTGTGGCATACTCTGGCATGCTATATGCCAAACAGCAGGCAACAAACAATATAATATATCACATATATGAAAACAGCAAAATTCGCTACCCCTATCGCCGTAGCTACTGAGTACCTAAACAATGCCAACAAACAATTCAACGAATTGGCTAAAGGAGAAAAAAATCTTTTCGACTTCAAAGAGTTCATGACCGCTTACAAAGTTGAAGCACAAGTTCCTACTTTCGCAGAAATCACAGAACCCGCTAACTATCCTACTTATGAGCAGGTTATGAATGAAGTAAATCAGTTCAACCAAGTTTTGGTAGACACTGTTCAGAACTACAATCAGTACCTATTAAAACAAAACACTCAGTTTGTAGAAAACTTGAAAAACATGAAAAACCCTTTCGCTGAGGCTTTCAAAACTCAGAACTAACTTTTTCAACATCCTTGATTACGTTCGGTGGCACTTTCAGTGTCACCTTTTTTATTCTAACCTCTTTTTATCTGCTACCTGTTCAAAAAATTTTCTTGTTTTTTTGCATATTTAGATTAGATTTTATTCTGTAATTTTGAAGCCGATTAGTTATGGGATTATTTAATTTCTTCACCAGTGATATAGCCATAGATTTAGGCACAGCAAATACTCTTATTATTCACAAGGACGAGGTCGTAGTAGATGAACCTTCTATTGTAGCTTTTGATAGAATACAAAATAAAGTTATTGCCGTAGGAAGAGAGGCACAACAGATGTATGAAAAAACACCTGATAATATCCGCACTGTAAGACCGCTTAAAGACGGCGTAATTGCAGATTTTACCGCGGCAGAACACATGATTCGCGGTATGATAAAAATGATATACAAAAACAAAAAACCTGTATTCAGCCCCAACTACCGTATGGTTATCTGTATTCCTAGCGGTATTACAGAGGTAGAAAAAAGAGCAGTAAAAGACTCTGCTGAGCATGCAGGCGCAAAAGAAGTATATCTTATTCATGAACCTATGGCAGCCGCTGTGGGCATTGGTATTGATGTAGAAAAACCGCAGGGCAATATGGTAGTGGATATTGGCGGAGGTACAACAGAGATTGCGGTTATTGCACTCTCAGGTATTGTCACAGACCAGTCTATCCGTATAGCTGGTGATGACCTTAATGCCGATATTCAAGAATATATGCGCCGTTCTCATAATTTGTTTATCGGAGAGCGTACCGCAGAACGTATAAAAATTCAGGTAGGTTCTGCCATTGACGAGTTAGATAATCCCCCACCGGATATGGAAGTAGTGGGCAGAGATTTGCAAATGGGTATTCCTAAACCTGTAAAAATTTCTTACAAGGAAATTGCGCATGCTTTACATGACACAGTTTGTAAAATTGAAGATGCTGTAATGCGTGCTTTGGAAGCTACTCCTCCCGAACTCTGCGGCGATATTTATGAATATGGTATTTATCTTACAGGTGGGGGCGCACTATTACGTGGTTTAGACAAACGTATTAGTAATAAAACCAAACTTAAAGTACATGTAGCTGACGACCCGCTTCGTGCCGTAGTAAGAGGTACAGGCATTGCTATCAAAAATCTTAATCACTTTAAGTTCTTGATGACTTAATTTTAGTTACAATCTAAACTTTACGCCCGTGTGAATACTCAAAAAATAGATATTGAATAAACGTCTTGCGGCAGAGGTATTCGCTACCTCCTCCGAAGAAACTTCGGTTTCATTTACAGTTATATCTCGGATAATATATCCATTACTGCACCCTATATCTATCATAAATTTATCGTTTATTCTGAATTGGTAGCCCACCCCTACATTAAAGCCCCATACAGATGAAGCAAATATTCTTTGCCCGTTTTTGTATGTTTTTCCAAGTGGCATAGTATTTTGGGAAAGGTCGGGTAAATTGTAAGCTATAATACCCGCATAGGGCGACTCATAAGTGCCTTTATACCATATATGAGAACATTCAAATTGTAAGTATCCTCCGTAAGGTGCGTTACCTTCATTTTTTCTTTCTAAACAAAATACTCTACCCCCAAAAGCTAACTCTAATCCCTCTAAACGTGCTGTAGCTTCATATGCTTCATAGGCATTGTTTCTATATCTGAACGTATTTTCCAAAAAATAACTTGTATTAAGATATTGGGTACGCAAGGTAAGTAGTCCTTGGTCTGTGGCAACATATCCCGTTTCCAGCATATAACGCATATTTATTCCTACGCTTTTAGGTACTTTATTCGTATTCACTACGGGTATAAAGTTTAACCCCAGCCCTACCACAAAAGGAGATTGTGCAAAGCCCGATAATGCCAATACCAAACAGAAAAACAAAATAATCCATTTCTTTTGCATGTACAAAAATACATATTTTATCTACTTTTGCATTTAATTTTTCAGAAAAAACGTTATTCAATTATGTTATCTTCCATTGGCATCAATAATATTCATAAAATTGCTCGTAAACTAAAAGAAAACCCTTGCAACATTGTTATTACTACGCATCATAAACCTGACGGAGATGCTATGGGTAGTTCGCTTGGGTTGTATCATTTTCTAAAAAAATATCATCATCATATTACAGTCATGCCCCCTAATGACGGGGGTAAATACCTTCATTTTCTGCCCGCACATGACGAAGTAATATTTTTTGAAGATAATCCCGAGCAAGGTAAAAATTTATTGGAACAAGCAGATATTATTTTCTCCTTAGATTACAGCCAACTTTCACGTGTAAACGAAATGGGTGATATTATCAGAACCTGTAAAGCTACCAAAATCATGATTGACCACCACATTGACCCACAACCTTTCAGCGATTATCAACTATGGGATGAACATGCCGCTTCCACCTGCGAATTAGTCTATCATTTTATAGAAACCCTTGAAGATACCGACAAAATAGATGCTACTGTGGCTACCTGTCTATATACAGGAATTGTAACCGATACGGGTTCTTTTCGCTTTCCCGCTACTACACCGCACCTCCACAGAATTGTAGCTAAACTCATGGAAACAGGAATGAAACATCATGTTGTGCAAGAGATGCTTTTTAATAATTCTTCATTTAACCGCTTACAGTTTTTAGGATATTGCCTATCTAATAAACTCAAAATAATACCTGAGTATAGAACCGCATATATTGTAGTTACGCGTGAAGAATTAGAACAGTTTAACATACAAACAGGTGAAACCGAAGGTTTAGTAAACTATGCGTTAAGTGTTGAGGGAGTGATATTTGCCGCTCTCATTATAGATAGAACGGTAAAGGTAAAGTTAAGTTTTCGTTCCATAGGCGATTTTCCTGCTAATGAATTTGCAGGTAAATTTTTCAGAGGGGGAGGACATTTTAACGCCGCAGGCGGTGAAAGTGAAGACAGTATTGAAATTACAGAAAAACGTTTTCTTAATGCTTTGCATGAATATGCACACATTTTATGTCCTCCGGGTAAAAATATTTAGCTGCCGAATACTTTTTATTCCCTATGAGTTTAACTGCCGAAGGGCTTGCTCTAATTGTGCTGTTAACCACTCAATATCTGCCATGCCTACTGCGCCTACGGATATTCTAAACCAACCATTCTCTTCGGGATACCCAAATGCCTGAAATGGAACAACCCCTAATCCTGCATTATCTAATAGATATTCTGCAATTTCGTTGTTATTTTTGAGTATGTTATTTTGTGGTGTTTTTTTACCAAATAAATTAAACTGTACAGAGAGGTACATAGCGCCTTGTGGTTCTATGGCATACACAGGGTAGCCTTTTTGGGCTAAGTGCTGAATTATTTCATACATTTTATGCAAACGCTGTTCTATGCCATTTTTAGTATGCTGAATGTACTGCTGAATATCTTCATCAAGATAAAGGTATTTAGATACAGCAATTTGTTCTGCACGTGGCGCCCATGCACCTGCGTGTGCAATAACATGTGTCATTTTACTGATTAAATGTTTAGGACCTAATCCCCAGCCTACTCTTACCCCTGTTGCCGCAAAACATTTAGAAATGCCATCTACAATTACTGTGTAAGGCTTAAGTTCAGGATATAACACTACGGGATTATAATGCTGAAATTTACCAAAAGTAAGCATCCAATATACAGAGTCAAAAAGCAGGTACAAAGGTCGTTCTTTACCTTTTCTGCGTTCATTTTCTTCTATAATCAGTTCGCATATTCCCCGAATAGCTTTTTCTGTAAACATTGTTCCCGTAGGATTGCTGGGAGAGCACAGAGCTAGTACATGCGCTTTATGTATATGCGGTTCTAATTCTTCTCGGGTAGGGTGAAAGCCATTTTCTGCCTTTGTCAAAAGACGAATTTCATTAGCTTGTGTAAGAACAGCATATAAATCATTGTTCCAACTGGGTACAGGATACAGAATAGTGCTGTTTTTATCCAGAGTACAGGTATAAAAAGAATGTGCCACAGGGCGCGAACCACTTGTAATTTGAATTTCATCAAGTTCATATTCTAAATTAAACCTTCTCTTATAAAAATCCTGCACAGATTTGCGTAATTCTACTGTTCCGTAAGAAGGTGGATAATTCGTTTCATTATTTTGATAGCTTTCTATAATGAGTTTTTTTAAGGTATCAGGAATTTGAAACTCTTTTGGACTAAAATCGCCTACGCTTAAATTACATACACGTAGCCCTTGCGCTATCATTTCACGCAAACGATTAGCAATTTTAAGAATATCTGAACCTTTGAGTTGCTGGGCAACCGCAGAATAACCGTTATTGTCCATCTGCAAATGTAATATTGATTAACTTAATAAACTTTCGTCAATTTCTACTTCCATTCGTAAAAGTGCCGCAGCATGTGTTTTACCTTGTGCATCTAATTTAAGGGAAACAGTACCTCCTCCGCCCAAAGAACCATAGAGCAGAAAGTTCAGGGCATGGATATTCGGCATTTCGTAGCGTACCACTTTATCACAAAAGCCTTCAAAGTATTTGGCTACGCGTTCTTCGGTTAAAGTTTCTTTAAGAAATTCATAATACTGCGGTTTACGAGCAATAATTCCTACGTTAGAAGCGTCCCCTTTATCACCACTTCTACCGTGGGCTATTTCAATAAGTTTTATTTTCTTTTTCATATCTCTCAATAGGTTTTGTACAAAAGTATGAGATTGTACTTAAAACTACAAACCTATTTGTAAAAAAACTATATTTGAGTGTGAAATCTATTTATTTATTCTTTTGTGTTGTTGTTTTGTATTGTGCTAGTGTTGCTAATCCTATACAGCCCCATCATAACAAAGATACATTGCACAAAAAAAGCAACAATTTTATGGATAAGTTCAAGATTAAAAAGCAGAAAAAAGTCAAAAAAACGCAAGATGTAGGCTGCTGGATATGCGAACCTTTGGATTATGCTTCTGATGCAGTAAAAAAAAGTTATACACCCAGAAATAATGACCCATGCAGCGCTTTTGTATGGTTACTACTTTTACCTATTATCATTCTTGTAACTATAATAGTAGCTATTTATGCGGCAATCATCATTGGGTTAATTTTGCTATTAGGTTCAGCTATTTTATTTGGATTATATTTTTTGTTACTGTTTTCTATGGGCGTAGCGCTGGCAGGAGTGTATATATGGGCAGGAATACTAGGTTCTTTGATAGTATTTACAACGTTTTATTTTATATTTTGCCGTTTATGTAAAAATAAATCTTACGGTCTATAATTATCTAACCAGTTTCGTTTGCGGCTTACCTTTATATCTCTAAGCATAGAAGATTTGATGTTAAACTCTAAGGTATAACTTTGATAAATTCCGAGCGGAATCCAGTTAAAACGAAGTTCCCAACAATGTAAATCACGAATGAATGAAATATTGGTATAAGAAAGCCGTTTGGCATTAAAATCAAAGCCTGAATTTCCTGCAATTTTCCATTTTGAAGTAAGATTAATATCTCCTGAAAAATTAAGCTGATGGCTTACTCGGCTGGTATACGGTGCGCCTGGTTGTGTATATTGTAAGGTATAATTTGCGGTAAACGTCCAAGGTACTTCAAAGTCTACATAACGTGTAGTGTAAAAGTATTGTGCTTCGGTATTAAGTTCAGTTTTCTTTTTTCCTTTGAATATATCTGCATTGAGCGCAATACCAACGGTTAATCCTGCGTTAATTAAACGAGCAAGTCTTCCTTTTTGCCAACCAAAATTATTTATTTCTAATTTATTAAAACGTATTCTACCTGAACTATCCGCTTGATAAGGGTCAAAATTGGCATTCGTAGCAAGGTTAATAATGTTCAATACACGTGTACGCGCAGAAGCGCTAATCGGCGATAAGCGTAAAGAATCTGCGGCAAAATTATAGCTTGCCCCCAAAGCCAAAGACTCTATTAAAGGAATGTTTTTAGGCTTATAGGTAGTGTCTGCACCTTGTATAGTTTTTTGTTTTACTTTAATATCCAAAGCGTTATTGAGATTAAAATTGAGGCTTTGCTGTTTTGCACTACCCACTGTACCAAATATTCCATTGTATTTAGGATATTTGACTTCTGTGCCTGCGGCATTTTTGTACCGCCCAAAGTAATTCCAAAAGCTATTAGAATAATCAGGAGATAAGGTAAAAGAAAGACTTGGAAATACTACGTGTCTAATACCCATCAGGCGCCCTTTTTGAAACAGTTTTGTGCCATAGAGCGTAGTATTAAGCGAAATTCCTGTATTAAAACTTCGTAACGCATAAAAACCTCTTAATGTGTCTACGATTACTTTATTTTGAATGCTATCAAAAGTATGGATAAACTGTTGTGTGTACCATCTTTCTTGATAAGTAAAATTAGGATTTAAGGTAAAGTATTTCAGTATTTTGAAGTTTGCATCAATAGGAATATTATGATTTACGCCATGTTGGAAGAGTTTAGGTGCGCGAGAAGAGAATACTATACTATCAGGTGCAGAGATTTGGTTACGTAGAGTAGTATTATATGCAATACCTATATTGTCATACCAATGACTTTTTACACTATTTTTAGATTTAAACGGATTGATACGACTATGAGCAAAGTTAATATCAGGAATGCCCAAAGTAACATTTTTTGTAGCATTATTTTGAGAATGAGTTAGGTTAGCGGAGAATGAATAGGGTTTACCTGTCCATGATTTAGTAAAAGAAACCGATGATTGAAGTGTATTCACTAAATTAACTTCGGGATTATTAGCCGTTTGATTATAATTAGTAGAACCCGCATTGACATTAGCGGTAAACCTTGCTGTTGGACTAAATGGCTGACTATGACTCCACTTTACAGTAAAAGATTTAAATTCTTTGGTTTGTACAGGGTCTTCAGGTTTGCTTTTAGGTACATATTGATAATCCGCGGTAAAACTACCATCTAATTTTTGAATAATTTTGTAATTGGTAGAAGCACGTAAGCCAAAACCTCCTTTGGAATATATATCTCCGCGTACAGAAGCGTCCATTTTAGGCGAGATAGCAAAATAATATCCGCCATCACGTAAAAAAAAGCCTCTTTGCACACTTTCTCCATACGTAGGAAATAAAATACCAGATTTACCACCTGGTTTATTGGGAAAATAACCGAATGGTAATACAATAGGTAAAGGAATATCTTCAATATGGGCTTGTACAGGTCCCGTAACGACTTTATCATTTGGAATAACTTTCATTTTTTTAGATAAAAAGTAATAATGGGGTTCAGGTGCGCTGCATGTAGTAAATTTACCATTTTGAATATAATACACCCCATCTTTTTCATTACTTCGTTTAAGGGCTTCTGCTTGTATGAACTGGTCTTGGTCTAACTGTGTGCGTACTTTGTATACTTTGCCCCGCCGAGATTTGAAGTTATAAATAATCTTGTCTGCATAATAGGTCTGTTCTCCGTCTTTCATTTCAGGTTTACCTTGTATTTTACCCGTAGAATCCGCCATACCTTCTGCAATAACAGTATTTTCTCCATAATTTATGACCACAAAATCCGATTTGAGTTCTACATCATCATATTTGACTATTACCTGTTTGTATAAATGAATAGTTTTTTGTTCTACGTTAAAAATAATAGAGTCTTTGGCTTTATAGGTTACTTTGGTCTTGAAGTCGTCATCATTGCTAACTTTTATAGTATCTTTTTTTGTGGTAAATTCTACGCTGTCTTTTTGTGCGCTTGCCACAAAAGATGTAATAACAATACATAAAAGCAATAATATAACACGCTTCACGGCACAAATATAGAGAAAAGATACTAATAAGCACCATTAGACAAAGAGGGTACTTGTCATTGTTTTAACTTTTATCAATTTGAAATTAAAACAGGTTTTTTATCATACACTTAAATCGCTACCAATTTTTATCATCAATATTCTACTTTTTGTACATACAACTCATCTTTTACCGCTACTACGGCTAATACATGTAAATAGGGTCTGTTTTGTAAGGTTTTATCTTGTTTGTAGTAGGATAATACTTGCTCTTTGGCTTCTTGCATAGCTTTTTCTACTTCATTAGCTTGTTCTTTTTTAAGGTACTTTAACTCTATCACAAATTCGTGATGTTCGTAAGGATTACTCGGTCTTTTGAATAACATCAAATCAGGGTAGCCACCGCTTTGTACCTCCCTTTCACTGATTACATCAAATATGCCTGCTAACATCAAATACGCTATAATGACCATTTTAACCTGTTTTTCATTAAACTGTATAAAATCTCGGTTGGAAAGGCTTTGAAGTACTTTTTCTATCATCTCAAAAAAAGGTTCATATTCGCCATATTTTGCCATTTTACGCACAGCATCACTCACGTCATGTCTTTTTTCACTATCAGGAATTTCTTGCTCTAATGTATC
>CALIZB010000004.1 GCA_938028625.1 uncultured Bacteroidia bacterium
ACTATTGTAGATTACCTCCATCAGATTATGACGGAATTAGTCTATAACACCACTTAAATTTCTACTATTGTAGATTGATATCATTCTCAACGTACCATCGCAAGTCTATAACACCACTTAAATTTCTACTATTGTAGATTAAAATACAATTTGTTTTTTCTTTTTATGTCTATAACACCACTTAAATTTCTACTATTGTAGATCTAACCTTCGCCCATTATAACGATACAGTCTATAACACCACTTAAATTTCTACTATTGTAGATTTTATGACGGATTTAAACGTGAACACAGTCTATAACACCACTTAAATTTCTACTATTGTAGATTAATTAACAATTGATAATTAATAATTGTCTATAACACCACTTAAATTTCTACTATTGTAGACGATATTGTAGACTCTGTCACTGAACTGATTACAGTGGTTTGCTCTTCGTATAATCTGGCATATTCTCCACCAAGAGCGAGTAAGGCTTCATGCGAACCTTGTTCTGCTATTCTTCCGTCTTTGAGAATGATGATATTGTCGCAGTCCTTTACAGAAGATATTCTATGGCTAATAATAATCGTAGTTTTGTTTTGTTTTACCTCTGCTAAATGAGATAAAATTTCATTTTCTGTATGAGTATCTACGGCAGAAAGACAATCATCAAGAATAAGTATAGGTGGATTTTTAATAATCGCTCTTGCCAAAGATATACGCTGCTTTTGCCCTCCTGAAAGCGTGATTCCTCTCTCTCCAATAACAGTTTGTATGCCATCAGGAAAATGCTCAATATCTTTTAAAATAGCCGCTTTTTGAGCTACTGCCATTACTTCTTGTTCTGTAGCATCAATTTTACCGAAAGCAATGTTATTATAAATGGTATCCGAGAATAAAAATACATCTTGCGGTACATATCCTATTTGTTGTCTTAAACTATTAAGATTAAGTTCCTGAATAGGTACGTCATCTATCAAAATTTGTCCGTGTTTAATATCATACATACGAACTAATAATTGTGCAAGGGTACTTTTTCCTGAACCTACCGCACCCATAATGCCCAGCGAACTCCCTTTGGGAATTTCCAGACTGATATTGTCTAATATATTCTGTTCATCAGTATAGCCAAAAGAAACATTTTTTAAGGTAATTTTACCTTGTATGTTGCTTTCATTCGGGTTTTTATTCACTATGGAAGGCTGAATATTCATCAGCTCATTGATGCGCGTCTGACTGGCTGCGGCACGTTGTACCAAAGATGTTACCCAACCTAAACTGGCAATAGGCCACGTAAGCATGCTTACATATAATACAAATTCTGCAATGTTCCCGAGTGTTATTTTTTGCTGAATAACCCATATTCCTCCTATCCATACCGTAAATAATGTACTGATACCAATAAGTAAAGAAATTACAGGTAGCCAGAACGCATTTACTTTGGCAAGGTGCAAAGAACGTTTTTTGTACTCTTCTGCATTTTCAGAAAAACGGATATTTACACTTTTTTCTCTTTCAAACGCTTTCATGATGCGTATGCCAGAAAAATGTTCTTGCACAAAAGTAGAGAGATTGGAAAGTTGTTCCTGAACCTTTTCACTGCGTTTGTTCACAGTGATATTTACATAATAAATAGAAATACTCAGTATAGGCAAGGGAATAATTACAATCAGGGTAAGCCATACATTTACAGAAAACATAGTGGCTAGCACAAAAATAAACATAGTAACCGTACTCACTGTGTACATAATAGCAGGACCTATGTACATACGTACGCGCGAAACGTCTTCTCCTATGCGGGCTAATATATCTCCCGTGCTATATTTACGATAAAAATCGGTACTTAAACTTTGTAAGTGGTTAAAAATATCATTTTTTAGGTCAAATTCTATGCGTCTACTCATTACAATAAGCGTTTGGCGGGTAAGAAACAAGAAAAATCCTCTCAAAATAGCAAACAACAGTACTGTTGCACCTGAAAGTAATAATGTGTCGCGTACAAACGTATAAAAATAACTATGAACATAGTAGCCTTTAATGAGTTGTAAAATCTGTAACTCATCTCTGACCATGTCTAATACGTCCCGAATAACTTGTGCGGGCAGAGTACCAAACCATGCCGAAAACATCACAAAAACTATCCCGCTTAAAAGATGTGTTTTATACTTCCAAAGGTAAGGATTTAAAGTACGGAGGGATCGCATATTTAATGTTAAAACGTGCAACTTTACGTAAAAGTTCAGTGATATGAAACTGTTCTTATACAAAATATGATATATATTAATGACCGCCTGAGTGTTTTACAAAAAATCTTATTTTTTAGTTTTATCTGTTTTTTTATCTTTTCTACCTAGCAATGAAAAATGCACATATCTTTTTGGATTACGTTTCAAATCAATGAGTAAGCTATCTAAATCACGGGCAGAATGAGATAAATGTTCATATAATTCTTTGTCATTCAGCAGTTTGCCTACACTTCCTTGTTCATTGTTAATTTTTTCTAATGTTTTTTGGGTTAAACTGAGATTAGTATTGATTTTAGTAAGAGTGAATCTCAACGTATCCGTAGCTGTGGCGCTATTGGCCATTATTTTAGAAATATTTTGATTATTTTGTTCTAAATTGGTTATACTGCTTTCAATTTTCTTCATGATGTTTTGAAGTTGTTCTTTGGAAGTAGCATCATTGAGTTTTTGTGTAGTGGTATTAAGCGTAGCGAGGGTGGCTTTCATACTTTGGAGAATATGCTGTATGCTCACCTGATTTTGCTCATTGAATACTTTGTTCAGTTTGGAAACGAGAGTATCTATATTGATAATGGCATGTTCTAATTTTTGGCTGAGCGGGTCAAGTTTAGTAGTAACTTTATTCATTACATCATCTTGAACTACACCTTGTAACTCTTCACCAGATTTAGCTAAGTTTTTATCATCTGATGGCAGTATAACTACTTTTGATGCCCCAAAAATGGCATCACCTTGTATGCTTACTTTGCTATTTTTAGGTACAGGAATATCATCGTCTATTTCAAAATCTACCCGTATTTTGTAGGCTTCATTGACCGAAATTCTATTTACTCTACCTACGGTCATACCATTCCAAAGTACTTTTGTACCCTGCTGAATACCATTAACTTTATCAAACAAAGCATAAAATTTATGAGTGTAAGAAAAAGTATGCCCCTTTAAATAATTTATAGTAGCAAACAACAAGGCTAATGTAACTACAGCTAAGACCCCTGCTTTGATTTCTGTGCTTATTTTCACAGGGTAAAAATACACACAGTCGGGTTATATTTCCAAATTATTTTGCCAAATCTATTTAATGTGTATTTTTGTTTAGTTAATATGGCATTATCTAGTATTTTTGAATCCGAACTTTTGCAAAAAATAGAACAGTTTGCAATTCACAAGCATATTAAAGCAGATACCGTATTTTTAGATATACATCAACCAATTAAATATATTCCCATAGTGCTTTCAGGAAGCATAAAAGTATTCAGTGTAGATGAAAATAGCAGAGAACTTTTACTATACTATGTATTCCCTGATGAAGCCTGTGCCATGACGTTTACTTGTTGTATGCAACAGAAAAACAGCGAAATACGGGCAGTTACAGAAGAAGATACCGAAGTTTTACTTTTACCTGTTCAAGTTATGGACGAGTGGATAATGAAGTACACTACATGGAAAAGTTTTGTTATGCAAACTATGTATAATCGTTTTAATGAACTCTTAAAAAACATTCATCTGATAGCTTTTGAAAAACTTGATGAACGATTAGTACATTATCTTACAGAAAGGTCTAGAATAACAGGTTCTAAAGTATTAGATATATCCCACCAACAAATTGCTGATGAATTAGCTACTTCACGTGTAGTTATTTCACGTTTGTTAAAAAAATTAGAAAATGATAACAAGGTAATTCTGTACCGTAATCAGATTAAGTTGTTAAGAGGTTTTTTTCAGTAACTTATTTCTTCCATGAAAGCGTTTCGTAAATATGCGTGAGGTCTTTTTTAACAAACTGTATCACGGGGGCTAAAGAGTCATTTCTCAAGGCAGTTTTGAAATACATATTAGCCACTAATACATGATGCAAAGAATCCGAAGCAAAAAACTGTCCTTGCGTAGCTACTTCACCTTGTAAATCAAAGAAAATAATTTTATTGTTATTTACTCTGAATACTTTTTCTTTAATTGCAGTGGCTTTATCCGTATGGGCATAAATCAATCTGCGATGGTCTTCAAATATACCGTGCATAGTAGCTTTTTTGTTTTTGTAAGGCTTAGTAAGGTCAAAATACGTAAGATTGATTACCGCATCAAATTTAGGATAATATAAGGACATCCAGAGTTTTTCGCGTGCATCAGGTTGAACTTTGGCATATTTAGAATATTCAAAACTGTACGGAAATGCAGTTGTATCTAATTTCTGATAGGCAGGTTCGGGCAAATGAATGATATTATAGCATTTAGGTTTAGGTGAATACTGTTTTTTTCTACCGCAGGAAACCGTTATGCCAAGTAAAAACAATATCAGTGTGCAAAAAACAATTTTTTTCATGAGTTAGAGAACAATATTTACAATTTTACCTGGTACAACAATCACTTTTTTTGGCGTTTTACCTTGTAAGTATTTTTGCACGTCTGCATTTTCTAAAACAAGTCTTTGCACTTCTTCTGTGGTAGCACTTTTAGGCAAATCTAAATTTGCTCTTACCTTACCATTTACCTGAACAGGGTAGCGGATAGTGTTCTCAACAAGATAAGTATCATTATATTCAGGGAATTTGGCATTAAAAATCTGTTTATATCCCATTAAAAACCAGAGTTCTTCGCAAATATGCGGTGCAAATGGAGATAATGCAATAATAAACGGTTCTAAAATAGCTCTTTTGCGGCAGTTTAAGCGAGATAACTCATTGACGCATATCATAGCCGCAGAAACTACCGTATTAAACGCATAATTTTCTATATCTTCCTGACACTTTTTAAGAAATGTATGTAGAATTTTAAGCTCTTCAGCAGTAGGTTCATTTTCATCTAATTGCAAAAGTCTTCGGGAATAGGGTTTGCCTTCGTGCTGGTCTGCATCAGGATAAAACAAACGCCATAATTTTTTTAGAAAACGATATACGCCGTCAATGCCGTTAGTATTCCAAGGTTTAGAATCAGTGAGGGGACCAAGAAACATTTCATATAAACGAAAAGCATCTGCGCCGTATTTATCGCATATCTCATCAGGATTAATTACATTGTAGTAAGTTTTAGACATTTTTTCTACTTCTGAACGGGTTTTAAATGTACTATCATCATCACAAATAAATTCTGCGTCTTTGTACTCGGGGCGCCATGCTTTGAATTTTTCAATATCTAATACATTGTCTTGTACAAAGTGAATGTTTACGCGTATAGCTTGGGTATCATAATCTTTGTGTTTACCGTAACTAACAAAAGTATTTTCGCTTTTGAGTTTATAGATATATTCAGATACGCCCAAAATCATACCTTGATTGATAAGTTTTTGGAAAGGTTCTTTATGAGACACATAGCCTAAATCATATAATACCTTATGCCAAAAACGAGCATATAAAAGATGTAAAACCGCGTGTTCTGCACCACCTACGTAAAGGTC
>CALIZB010000005.1 GCA_938028625.1 uncultured Bacteroidia bacterium
TATCAGGAAGGATAAAATTAGAGACATATTGAAAATGCATGTCGGGATTTATTTTAGTGATACTGAACATGATAAATAGTTCTGAGGTCGTTTATATTCTCATGTTCAGGTTCAGATAAAATGCACAATTATCAGCTCAGAGTAAAGCGTACTCTTACTCCAAAATTAGTGGCATTAGAAGGGAATTGATTAGAAATAAAAGGTTTAAGCATAGTTCTGTCATAGAAAATCTGAATAGTTAATCGCTGGTTTATCATATAGTCAATAGAAGGTTTGACAATTATAGTTCTGTTTCCAGAAAGTAAAGCACTCTGTTCAGAGTCCAAAGTACGCTGTCTTACTTTGGTATTTCGGTAGGTAATATCAAGACGGATATCAATGTCATTTTTTAAGGCAAGACTACCCCCAAAAAGTTTGATGTTCGCTTTTGCTCCGTTAATGCGGTATCCCAAACCTAAGGCAATATCTCTGTTACGAGACTCATTTAACTGATAACTGCTGAGGTTAAGGGCAAGAGTTCTATCTTGCTTATAATCTATTTTGGTAGTGATGTTGTTTTTCCAGTTCATGTCAATACCGATAAGCGGTGCGAACTGCTCCCCAATGGCTACTTGCGGAATAACATATTTACTATAAAAATTACCCGTAGTGCTTTCAATCTCTGTGGCGCCTTTTTCATTTTCTTTATAGTAAAGATTATTGCTAAAACTGGATATTCCATACGTACAACGGTAGGAGTGCGTAAGTGTTACCGTATTAAAACGTTTTTTGAAAAATGGCAGAGTGGTCAGCCCATTGTAATTGAGTTGCCAGTTAGGTAACGGGATAGCAGGAAAAGGATTAAGGGAAAGTTTTTCTGTTTTATGATTGCCATACGCACCCCTGAACGCATATAAAAGAACATCTTGAGCTTTTTCATCATACTCTTCTGCAAAAGTACCGTATTCATTGAAAATAAGATTTCCTGAACTGTTACCGTTTTCTTTACCTAATCTTTGTGAAATAATAGAACGGTCTTTACTGAACCGCTTAAAGAATTTAGAATCTATTTTATCGCCTTCAAAGGCAGAGTTAATCGCAATATAACTCATGTTAAAGTTACCGTTTTGTGTAGGAGTAAAACCACGAAAATCAGCCAAAACTGTATCATATCTGAACAGTTCACTGTTGTTGACAGTATAGTTTCTTGTTCCTGACAGATTTACTCTGAATCCTTTGAAAAGTTGTACAGATGTTCTTACGTTCAGGTTTTCTGTGGTATTCTGACTGTATCTCGCTACTACATTAGTTTCTTTGACTAACCAATTATTTTTTACAGCCACGGGGCGCATATCTATTTGACTGCCAAGTAAAAATTCTCCTAATGGTGATTGATAATCTGTATCAAAGCCAAGAAATTTTGTGCGGGGTATATAACCAGGTAAAGTAGTAGATTGATTTTTGGTATAACTGATGTCTATATTTTCTATACTCAAAATAGTACGAAGTAAATATTTGCCCACCTCTTCCCACGAAAGTTCAAAAGGTTCAGATTTCTTATCTTTATCTTTATCGTTATTATTATTTTGCTGACTATTATTTTTAGGGTCTTTACCCGGGAAGGTGTTGTTATTAGGTTTGTTCTGTTTTGGGGCGGGATTAAGCACGTTTTTCAGAAATTTAGATTTGTTATAGAGCTTTATCAGGCTGATTTGTCCGTTAATCTGGTGATTGACGCTATTGTTGATAACATTTCCAAAGCGTTCATTACCAAGGGGTGCGGTTGTCCATGAAAAGTTACCGTTACGGGTATAATTTGCAGTAATAAAATTCAAAGGTTTGAATTTATCAAAAGGAAGTTTATAGTTCAGGGTAATATTATGGTTATAATTGGTATTTCTGCCAAGTTTAATGAGATTATTGCGTAAAGAGTCTCGTTTTTCATCGCTATCTAAATAGCCGATAGGTTCATCTACAAAAGCAGTATTAGTAGCTGTAAAGTTAAGAGTTAAACTTTTGGTAACATCATACTGTAAAGCATAATTTCGGGTAATAGTAAACGTTTTGTTGAACTGCGGTTTGATGTCAGAAATGGCATCTAATTTTCTGTTTTTGGTAACATCAAAAGTGCGGTTGACGGTCATTCCTGAGGTAAAACTTTTGGGCATGTAAGTAAAATTAAAGGCAGAGAGAGGATTATCTTGGTTTTTTATTTTGAGTTTTTTGAATGGTTCTATGGATTTAGGAGTAGTAGAAAAACCATATACCAATGAACCTTGATAATGTTTATTAGTGTGAAACTCTATGTAAGGACTACGGTCAAATTGGTCATTGTACGAATAACTCCCGGTCCAGTTGCTGATATCCCAGGGTTTTGGTTTTTTGGTAGAATTTGTGGGTCTGTTTTTCTTGATTTGGGTAAAAGCGATACTTCTCCGTTTGTTATAGGTTTGTGCGGCTTTTCGGGTGGAGTCACGCTTGTCTTCTGGAGTGGCCGCTAGGATAGTACTCAATTGTACGTCTGCATTAAGTGGATTAAATTTAGGATTGATAACCTGTTCTCCCTGACTGACATACATAGGTAACACTAAATTCCATTTTTTAGGGAAGAGTTTATCTAAATTGATATTGCTGTTTACATCATAGCGCATGCTTTCATTGAAGTTTCTTTCACTAATTTTCTTTTCTACACCTGCAAAGCCAATTCCTGTATAGCCTGCTGTACCTACAACTGTGGCAAAATCAGCGAGTTTAAAGTTAGCGCGTGCATTTGCCGCCCATCCGGGTGCTTCGTTAAATTCAGTTACTTGTAATTCATTAAACCATACTTCTGCGCATTTAGAAGTACCATCTCCGCCTGGTATGCGAGGATTTTCTATACCCAGCATGATATTTCTTATGTTGCTCAAATCAGGAGTACCGATAACTGTAACATATCCGTTACCTATTTTGGTAGTAAAAGGCACATCTTTGGGGTGTCCTGCCTGGTCGCGCAGGGCTTTGGCAAGGTTAAGGTCTTCCATAGCAAAATCAATTCTATCTCGCCATACATCAGCAGGGTTGGTATAATAGCCGAAGGGAGTAGGTTCTACATCAATGGCATACTGATAGTAGTTGTTGGTTAAATCTACACCCATGCGTATAAAAGCACGAATATCGCCTTTTTGAATATCTGGTTGTCCAATACGGGATTCGGCGTGTACCCAAAGTCTAATTCTTTTATATTGCCGCAAATCATTGACAACTTGTCTGAATACACCGCGGGCATCACCGTCTTTCAAATCACACACTCTCAAACTTAATGCACTTTCGTTCTGCTGGTTCTGATTAGGAGATAAAAAGTTACGTTCTCTTAATGCATCAGGAGGAATAAGGTAGTTTACAGGAGTTCTTTTGCCGTTTTCTTCTATATTTACCGTACCGAGTTCAAAGAGAGTAGAGGAGGAGTTATCAGTTGGTTTAGGTTCGCCGGGTGCAGTTAAAGGCAGTGTATACCTACGCCATTGTCCACCTACAAGTTGCAGGCGGGCAAAACGTAAAACAACCTGCTTATCAAAGCCTTTGAGATACATACGTATAAAACGCACAGACTTAAAATCTTGAATATTACCTATGGTAGCTCTATTCTCGTCAGTAAGAGGGATACGCACTAGATACCAATTTGCATTTACAGGAGCGCCATTAGGCATATTCGGATTATTAGAACTCAAAGGGTCTGGGATAGTGATTTTGTCTACAATATAATTAAAACCTACGGTAAGGTCTGGCTTGCGCAGGCTTACTTTATATTCGTAATAATCGTCATTTTGGTCAAGCGTGTTATTTTCATTCATATCTTCACTATCAGGTACAGTAGTAGAAGAATTGGGATTAGAACCTTTGGGTTCAGCAGAGTTGCGTTCAAGTCCTGAAAAAGTAGCATATCTTGCTAGTACATCATTACCTGAAACGCTTAAATAGTGGTCAAAGTTATCAGAACTTGGGTCGTTGAATGCCTGTTGATAAGCTAAAGAATTTGTACCAAAGTTAGTAGCCAAAGTATTGAGATAATTTTGGAAGAAAGTGCGTTCATCATTATCATTTAAGCCGTCGAGTCCTATATCTTGTTGTTCTCTTGCACCTGAGGTATTATCAAAAGCACGTACTACGGGTTTTAAGGTAGTAACTCTACCCCATGCAGTAGTAATAGGGATATTAGAATTTTGTGTTTGAGTAGTAGGAAGTCCATTTTCATAAGAAATTTGCCCATCTTTGAGTACATCTTCGGTCATATTACCGATATTGATGTATAAATCTCCGCCATTTTGAGTAAATTTAGTTGGGTCAAATCCTTGAAAAGGGTCCATAAGCCAAAATTCAAGGTATTCTATGTTAGAAAATTCAAAGTCTGTGTTAGTATTTATAGGATACATTATTCCTGCCCAGTTTTGAGTAGGATTTTTTAATGTACCATCAGGATTAACATCAGTGTTGTAATTGTAATGTCCGCGCCGTGTAGGGTCATAATGTAAAGTGAGAATAGGTAAAGGAGCATTTTGCCCTGTGGCTAAATCACGATTAGGAAATACTTCTTTTGGAAATACGGGTCTTACCTCATTGAGAGAAATATCATTATCATTGATACCTGCAATACGTGTAGTATTGTAGAAAGCACTCGCATCAATGTTATACCAACTTAATTTTGCTCTCTGATACCCAATGGTTAGATCATTATTTAGGTTAGCATTGGGCATATTAGCGGGAATACTGGCAAGTTTCCACCGTGTAGGTGGGATTAAAAGTTCAATAGGCGTTCTTGAACCTTCAAAATCATCAATATAAGAAATGCCTTTTTTACCTAAACCTTTGGTATTAGGATGTCCTGGGCGAAGTTGTGCAAATTCTCCGAATATATCCAGAGAGGAAATTTCTTTAGTACTGATAAGTGGCAGTTTATCTATCATTTTAGTCATAAAGCGTGACTCTCGTTTATAGGCAAGGTCTGTTCCCCAAATTAAGTTTTTAATAGGTTCATCGCCGATATTGATACGGTTAGTAATAGGTCTTTCAGACTGTTGTATAGCCGTTGCGCCAATAATGAAGTTTTTATCTATTTTGTATTCTAATCTTGTACCGAGTAGGGTTCGGTTTTGAATAGCAAAAAGTGAGTTAGTTTCATAGCTTACTTTAATTTCTTGCCCTGAAGCTAGTATTCCCTGATTGAGTATTTTGACTTTACCGAGCATATAATCTACGGTATAGTCTGTACCTTCTTGTAATACTGTACCTCCCGCTTTTACCTGTACTGAACCTTGTACTACCTGAATGGCATTAAGCGAAATTTCTGAGCTATTAGAACTTTTGTAGCTTCCACGTAAAAAATACTTGTTGAATGCCGCACCTTGTGTTCGCGCTACGGTAAGAGTAGAATCATAGAGCATACGGTAGGCATAGCGCGAAGAGTCTCCTGCACCTGTTTCTCCTTTTTGGGCGGCTTCTTTAAATCTCTGTGCCAAAAAATCCCCGAAGGGTTCTGTACAGGGAATAATTATCCTGCCTGTAGTGGCGTCTATGGTTACATCTTGAATAAAGTCAAATTGCCCGTCTGCACCAGGGGTATTTACTTGGTTAAATTGGTCTAAATTGAGTAATTGAAGTAAAGGAGTGGTTTTTACGGTATTGGGTCCTGTTGGGAGAGTACGCGTACCTTCACCACTTCCCCCGTCACGATACACAATTTGTAATTGAAAATTATCTTTGCTGATGTTAAAAGCATCAATACTGTAAATATTTTTCATCATCAAATCCCAACTGGGAATACGTGTATAAGTGTTTTGAGAAGACTGTAACATTTTAAGAATAAGATTTTTAGATGCACCTCCTGTAGCTGCTGCGGGTACATCTTGGGCAAAAGTACCTACTTGATAGGTCTGTCCGTTATAGGTATACTGATAAGCCACAGCCAGCACAAGGTTATTATTGTTAATAGGTGCTTTGAGAGAAATGTATCCTAACTGTGCGTTTAAGGTATATTCCGAAGGCTGAAGCTGTCTGAAAAAACGCTGTTCAAATTCCAGAGTAGAAAAACCGTTATTAAGTAAGTAAGTAGTAGAATTTTGTGGGTCCTGAATAGCATCAATAAAAGCCTGATTAATCAATAAATTATTGTGATTAGTAGCAGGTATAGGTACGGTTAATCCACCAGGTAGAGTAGGAGATACTTTGGTTTTATTGTAAATATGTGCGGGGTCTGGTTCGCCTAAATCTAATAAAGCGATACCATCACGAGGTACAGTAGTAGTTTGCACGTTACCGATACTGGTTACATAAACTTCTAAACGAGTAATAAAAATAGGTGATTGAATTTGATTAGTTTGTTTTACAGCATTATTGTATTGGTCTCTGAAAAAATGAGATAAAAAATAATGTTTAAATCCTTCATATTGGTCACAGGATTTTTCAAAAGTTTGAGATTGTGCGCCTGCTTGTGCAGTTGCTTCTTGCCTTTTACCTCTTTGTTGAGATGCAATACCTGTAACGGTTAATCTTCCAAATTGTAGTTGTGTTTTAATACCGAATAAGTTCTGTCCCCCACTAATCAATGAACCTGATAAAGGCAAACTTACGTTTCCTGCTTCTATTTTTTTGATAATATCATCTTCAAAACCTGTATATTCTATTTTGAATTGTTGTTCAAAATCAAAAGTAGCTTTGGTATCATAGCTTACGGTAAGTTTAAGTTTTTCTCCAATTTTACCTATGATGTTCAATTGTAATTGTTGGTCAAAAAGGAATTGACCTTGTCTTTGCGCGCGTACAGGAATGTTTGGATTTTTGATATTATTATACCTTCCCCCAAAAGTAAGTAAAATTGTTCCTGAAGGGCGAATGTCTACAAAACTACCTCCAAATATCTTATCTAATTTAGAACCTACAAACAAAGGGGGAATTATGCCACCAGAGAACTGGTTTATGCTATTAGTACGCTTATTTTGCCAATAACTTTTTATAGCATCTTGTTGTTTGCGTTTCATGTATTCTTCATAAGAGATGTAAGAGTCTTCTCTATATGGCATATCTCCTACTTTTTGTTTTATGGTAAAACCGTTCAGGTTATCATCAAGTTCGTATTCTGTGGTGATATTGGAGGGAGTAGGAAAGTTGAGATGTTCATTTTTTTTGTTATCAGGATTAAATATATCTCCTTCGTCAGGGTTAAGTGGGAATTTGGGTTTATCTCCCGTATCTCTGAGTATTTTATAGTTTTTCCGTTCTCCTTTTACTACGGTGTAATGTGTAGCTAATCCAAAAAATACAAAGCAGGCAAACAGTAATGACCACAGATTGAGTTTCATATCTAAAAAAGGACTTCAAAGATACAATACATACTTGATTTATTCAAACATAGGATAGTTTTTTGCCCTAATGTATACAAAGCACATTTTTATGATTTTTTACTTTGTACCCTAATCTCAGTCATTTCTAAACTACAAAATTTTTAGGTTATTTTCGTATTTTTGCTGTATGCTTATTGCCAATCCTATTTATGACTCTGTATTTAAGTATTTGATGCAAGATAAAAAATCGGCAACACTCATGCTCTCGGCTATTCTTCAAATGAAAGTCATAGATTTAGAATTTAATGCCCAAGAGTTTAACCTTGAAACCGATTATTTCTCCGTGTATAGAGTAGATTTTAAGGCTACAATAAAGAAA
>CALIZB010000006.1 GCA_938028625.1 uncultured Bacteroidia bacterium
GAGAAATCAGGTTTTTTCAGGAAGTTATTTGCCTTTATCGGACCTGGTATTTTGGTAAGTATCGGATACATGGACCCTGGAAACTGGGCAACAGGCATTGAAGGCGGTTCAAAATTTGGCTATCAATTACTTTGGATAATGTTGTTGTCCAATATTATGGCTATTTTACTACAAAGCCTGACCATAAAATTAGGCATAGTAGCCCAAAAAGACCTTGCGCAGGCATGTAGAGACTATTACAGCAAACCCGTTTCTTTTGCCTTATGGATTTTATGTGAAATTGCTATTATTGCCTGCGATTTGGCAGAAGTATTAGGCTGTGCATTAGGATTAAAGCTACTTTTTGGGATAGACCTGCTCACTGCAGTGTTAGTTACTTCATTAGATGTTTTATTGCTGTTATTATTGCAAAGATGGGGTATAAGAGTATTAGAAGCCATGATTACAGTGCTGGTTTTTAGTATATTTTGTTGCTTTGTAATAGAACTCTATCTTGCTAAACCGAGTGCAGGTGAAATTGCACGGGGTTTTGTGCCTTCAGCATTAAGTCAGGAAGCGTTGTATATAGCAGTAGGTATATTAGGTGCTACGGTGATGCCCCATAATCTTTATCTGCATTCTAGCTTGGTACAAACGCGAGATATTACCCAAAACGCAAAAAGTATCAAAGAAGCCATAAAATACAACGTGATTGATACGGTTTTGTCATTAAATGCTTCTCTGTTTATCAATGCCTCTATTTTAATTGTTGCCGCTACGGTATTTTACAAACAAAATATAGTGGTAGATGAGCTTACACAGGCACATATCATGCTCAACAGAACTTTGGGAGGTGCGGCGGCAGTGGTATTTGCTTTAGCTTTGTTTTTATCAGGGCAAAGTTCTACATATACAGGTACACTGGCAGGACAGATTGTTATGGAAGGATTTCTCAATTTAAGATTAAAAAAATGGCAAAGACGCTTAATTACAAGGTCGTTAGCGATTATTCCTGCTATTATTATGGTTGTCCTCAAAGGAGAGCAGGGCAGTAAAGATTTACTTATATTCAGTCAGGTGGTGTTGTCCATGCAACTGCCGTTTGCTATTGTTCCACTTATTTACTTCACTTCATCAAAAAAATATATGGGTGAGTTTACCAATTCTTATTTTCTCAAAGTGGTTTCTGTATTGACAGCAAGTATTATCATTGGGCTAAATGTGTGGTTATTAGTAAGAATTATATGGTGATACTATGACTTTACGTATGTATAAAGTGCATGTACCCAATTAGTGGGATAAGCTACAAAATGTTCATTTTCTATAAGGATAGCAAATTTTTTCTCATCATACCATTTTTCAAATGGGCAGTAGTCGTGTGTAATAGCTTCCTTAACTTTGTTTAAAAAAGCATTATAGCTGTAATAGACTGCATAAATACATATTCCCAAAGTTACAAAACCGATATACCATATAGGCGTAAAAAGTAACGCAATAGTCAAAACAAGAAAAGTGTAAGCAAGGTATCGTGGTGTTTTGGGCGAATATGTTTTTATTTCTTCCCAGGTAAATTTTTCAGGTCTGATACCTACTTTGGCTTTTTCTGTGGCAAAAAGTTCTTTGTACTTTTCAAAAACAAGGATTTTTTCTTCCAAAGGACAATCCATGCCACAGCCTTGCTGCATGTTGGCAACTTTTTGCAAATGCTCTTCTAAAATTTTTGAGGCTTCGTCTATCATTAATGCAAAAATAGTAAAAAAGACGGATAACTTTCAAATTAAAAATAAACCTCGTATTATTGTAACATGGAAGTAAAATTATTAGAATTAGCCTTGCAGGGCGGAGGCTCTCATGGAGCTTTCACGTGGGGAGTAATAGATAGATTATTGGAAGATGAACGTATAAAAATTGAAGCATTGTGCGGCACTAGTGCGGGGGCTATGAATGCAACAGTAACCGCTTATGGCTTACATCTTGGCGGAAGGGATAAAGCAAGAGAACTTTTGTATGAATTCTGGAAAAAAATATCCGATTACAGCTATTTTTCTTTATTACAGCCCACATGGTTTGATAAAGAATATGACTTCGGAAACATGGACACTTCTCCTGGCTATTTTTTCTTTGACATGATGAGTTTAATGTTTTCTCCCACACAATTTAACCCTATGGACAATAACCCGCTCAGAGATGTACTGTTATCGCTTGTGGACTTTAAAAGATTACGCAGTTGTACCAGAACCAAATTATTTTTATGTGCTACCAATGTAAAAAAATGCAGGGCAAAAGTATTTCATCTTCCTGAAATATCCGTAGATGCCGTATTAGCTTCTGCTTGTCTGCCTTTTTTGTTCAAAACCGTAGAAATAGATGGAGATTATTATTGGGACGGAGGGTATATGGGTAATCCGCCTATTTTTCCCCTCATAGAAAATTGTCCTATAGATGATATTTTACTTGTACAGATTAACCCTGTCCAAATACACCATCTACCGAGTCGTGCAGATGAAATCCGAGATAGAGTAAATGAACTTTCTTTTAACTCTTCTCTTATGCATGAAATGCGCTTGGTTTACATGATGAAGCAGCTGCTTAAACAAGGTGTACAGGTAGAAGGCGTTAAAGCAAGAGATATTCGTATTCACGCTATTAACCCTGAAAATATGATGGCAAACTTCAAGGTGTCCTCCAAACTGAACACAGACTGGGAATTTATTAAGTTTTTGTTTAAAGAAGGCAGAAAACATGCCGATGAATGGTTAGAAAAGCACTATGATAAAATAGGGGTAGAAAGTTCCTGCAATATCAAAGAAATGTTTTTATGAGCATAACCCGAAGGATTTTATTCAAAGTATTGGGGGTAAAAAAATACCTTACCTTCATAAGTAAAACCTACATCAAACGGATTGAACAGGGAAAATATCAGGAAAAATATCCTGAACTGCATTTTTTAAAGCATTTTATCAAACCACACTTTTATTGCATTGATATAGGTGCAAATCTTGGATATTATAGCTATTTTCTTTGTAAATATGCAGATAAAGGTAAAGTATGGGGCGTTGAACCTGTACCTGTATTTGCAGAAGTCCTTAAAAAAAACTGCAATTTTGCTCATTTTACACATATACCTTATGCACTTGGGGCAGAAAATACGGCTATTACTATGACTACTCCTGTGGTAAACGGGGTTTTCAGGCATGGTCTAACTAAAATAAATACAGACAGTGAAAACTCTTCTCATACCTACCAGGTAGAAATGAAAATACCTGATGAAATATTCCAAAATATTCCTCGTTTAGACTTTATAAAATGTGATGTTGAGGGTTACGAGTATATTGTTTTTCAAAACTTTATGAAGGTTATTGAAAAACATTTACCTGTACTTCAGATAGAAATACAACCTCATTTAAGAGAAAAAATGTATACTTTACTCAATTCTTTGGGATACCTACCACACAAACTTGAAAACCACACTTTGACAATGCTTTCTTATGAAAATTATCTCTCTCTACCACAGGATATTTATTTTCTAACCCCTACAATAACACGTTAATTTTTACAGTGTTATTTGTTGTGTTATCAACATTTAGTACTTTTGCTCTTATAAAAAAACCAATACTGCTGAGAACTGCTTGTTATGGCAAAATATAAAACTACAGAAGATATACTTTTAAGCTATTTATACCGTGTTCTTAAATTTAAGTACTGGATAACAGCAGGAATTATTCTAGGGCTAGGCATAGGCTTTCTTATTTCAAAAAGAAGTAAAATTAAACAGTACACAGCCACAGCAGTTATTTATCCTGATGAAGCTAAAACGCCTACTTCAGGAGTA
The DNA here is from genome assembly GCA_938028625.1 of uncultured Bacteroidia bacterium. Classification (GTDB taxonomy): domain Bacteria; phylum Bacteroidota; class Bacteroidia; order JANWVE01; family JANWVE01; genus JANWVE01. The sequence goes on from CALIZB010000006.1 coordinate 3,812, forward strand.
CCCTATCTGCTAGAACAATTAGGTGGAAGTACTGGGAATTCATTAGCCTCCTTAGTACCTATTTTTACGAGTAGGACACTGTCAGAACAAGTAGCACAGTCTAAGGTAAAATATTATGACCATTTGGATAGTGTGTATCTTTATGATGTAATTATGGCAGAACAGCAGGAAAGCTACAAAAAGTATAAAGGAGGACAAAATTTTGATGAACTATCTAAACAAGATAAACAAAAAACAAAAGAAAAAATATATTTTGCTGCTGTAGCTCTAAAAAGAAGTATGGTTTTCCGCCCTGATAACGTGGGTTTTATGGAAATTAGTTCTACATGGGCAAACAATTCCAAACTACCGGGAATAGTAGTTAATGCTTACATTCAGGAATTTATAGAATTTGACGCTGTTCAAAAATATAAAAGAGCAAAAAGAAATTATGAACTCATTAAACTACGCTATGACTCCTTAAAGGCAAATCTGGAAAGTGCAGAAAAAACACTCGCACAGTTTAATGATGCCAATCAGAACAATGTGAAGGAAGTAGCTTTACTTACGAAAATAAAACTTACTCGTGAATTAGAGATGCAGGAAAGTATTTACAGAAGTATCGCCGTACAACTAGCAGAAGCAGAAATTGGTTTAACTCGAAAAGTGCCCATTATTCAGGTATTAGACTATCCTCAGCCACCGTACAAGGTTTCCGTCAATTCCAATATTCAAGTTATTGTTATGGGGGGTATTGTTGGTTTCCTGATTACACTTGGATTAGCTACATTTGTGTTTATTTACAAACGTGAATACCAAACCAAAGAAACCTGACCATGATATTTTATGATAAACCTGAAATATATTGTTTTGTGGTTCTGTGTTTTTGCTGTATATACAGTAGCAGAATACTTTGTATTTACCCAAGACAAAACAACCCGAAAATACAGAACTACTGTGCGCACAGTTTTAGATAAAAATCTAGATATGTATACTATTGAAAATATCAATAATATACATGGAAACCCATCAGGAGTTTTAAATATATTATACAGTTTTCAATACAATACAGATATACTAGATGCACAGGTACAAACTCAGCAGGGTAAAAAAAGAGTAAAAGATTATATTATACAAACTGTGGATAAAAAAGAACTGGAAGATATTTCAAAAAACTATCACACAGAGATTTATTCCGAAGAAGAACGAAAAAGACAGGTAGCTTTTATGCTTTTACAGGGAAGGTTATATTTTACTTTTGATAAAATTATGGATAAATTTCATACTTACATTCATTTTGTACATTCGGATACCACTTTTGCACGTGAATACATTATGTTAAATATAAACAAATACAATGAAATTATTTCTAACCGCCGCATAATTATATTTCGGGATAAGTTTGCTATGATTGATAAAGATTTTCACGAAACTAAAGCGAAAATAGAAAATATACTCACTGAAATAGCTATACACCACGATACTAAACAAAAATTGGTTAAAGAAGCTGCCAAAATAGACCTTTTACGGTATAGAAGAGCTATGGATATAGAAGAAGAACTTTTATACCAAAAAAAACAAAGTGCAGGTTTGGTTTATTTGCTCAGCGCAGGCGATGTAAAGCAACTTATCGTGATAGGAAAAGCTACTTTCAAAGACAATACTGCTCATGAATCTATTATACGCGGCTATATTGTAGTTACCTCTGCTGTATACAGTTTTCTTACTATAGCCTGTATCAACTTTGTTATTAATAAGCGTAAAATTTTCAAATACTGGTTAGCGAAACAAAATATTTCGTAATATTGCCTCTATGAAAGAAGTATATATTGTAGCCGCTAAGCGTACTGCTGTGGGCAGTTTCAATGGCGCACTAAGTAGTCTAAGTGCCACTCAATTAGGTGCAGCAGCCATTAAAGCGGCAGTAGCACAAGCAGGTATAAAACCTGAAGATGTCCAAGAAGTAATTATGGGTAATGTAATGAGCGCAGGTGTAGGTCAAGCCCCTGCACGTCAGGCTTCAAAATTTGCAGGTTTACCCAACTCTGTAATTTGTACCACCGTTAATAAAGTGTGTGCCTCAGGCATGAAAGCTATCATGTTAGCGGCACAAAACATTATGCTCGGGGAAGCTGATGTAATGGTAGCGGGTGGTATGGAAAGCATGACAAATGTACCTTATTACCTTATGCAAGCACGTAACGGATATCGTTTAGGAAACGGCGAGGTTATAGATGGTTTAATTAAAGATGGTTTGTGGGACGTGTATAATAACTTCCACATGGGTAATGCTACCGAAGGTTGTGCAAAAAATGAAAACATCTCCCGTGAAGACCAGGATAAATACGCCATAGAGTCTTATCAGAGAGCGCAAAAAGCGGTGAATGAAGGTAAATTTAATGCAGAAATTGCTCCCGTAGAAATTCCTCAGCGCAATGCAGACCCTATTGTTTTTGACAAAGATGAAGAACCTTTCAAAGTAAAATACGATAAAATTACTACCTTAAAACCTGCCTTTGACAAAAATGGCACTATTACAGCCGCCAATGCTTCCAAACTCAATGATGGTGCAAGTGCGGTGGTACTAATGAGTAAAGAAAAAGCAGACGCTCTGGGAATTAAACCTATTGCACGTATTGTGGCTTTTGCTGATGCAGAACGCGCTCCCGAAGAGTTTCCGTTAGCTCCTGTTAATGCAACCCATAAACTGCTCCAAAAAACAGGTAAAACCGTTCAGGATATTGATTTGTTTGAAGTAAATGAAGCATTTTCTGCCGTAGCTATCGCATACATGAAAAACTTAAACATACCTCATGAAAAAATGAACATCTGGGGCGGAGCAGTTGCACTCGGACATCCTTTGGGCAGTTCTGGTTCAAGAATTTGTGTAACTCTACTACATGCTCTTAAAGACACAGGAAAAAAACTTGGAGTAGCCGCTATCTGTAATGGGGGTGGAGGTGCTTCTGCTATTATGGTGGAAATCCTCTAATCCTATTTAGGATATAACTTAAAAAAACGCTGTATAAATAAATACGGCGTTTTTTGTTGATATAATAGTGTTAAAAAGATATAAAATGCCGTTTATCCTTTGTAATAGATACATTTTTCAGTTACAACATAGTTAAGCGGAATGTCATGTTTTTCAGGTATAAATTCTGCTTTTTGCTCTTCAAATGCTAATCCAATAGTAGTTGTTTTGGGATAATCTTTGAGAAATACATCATAATATCCTTTACCATAGCCAACTCTATGATTTTTGCTACTAAATGCAAGTAATGGAACAAAAATAAAGTCTAATTTAGGTTTTATGACAGTATTAAGGGTTTGTGGTATAGGAATACCGTATTTGTCTTTTTGCCAGGTAATATTTTCATAGAGTTGAGTATGATGTAAAGTTTGTGTAGTATAATCTATGTATGAAGTAAAACACTGTGATATAGGAATTATAGAAACTAATTTATCCAATAAAAACCATGTATTGAGTTCATTTTTATTTTCAATAGGTAAAAATAGATGTACTTTATGCTGACTTTGAATATCAAAGAAATTAAAAACATTGTGTATAATTGTTTGACTGCCTTTTTCAACTTCATTTTGAGATAAAGTGCTGCGCCATTGCAGTTTTTCTTTACGGACGAGGGATTTTTCCATAGAATAGTGTGTAAAATTTTATTATTAGAAAGGTACTTCGTCAATGGGAGGTATAGGATTATTGTTTTTCTGTGTATTTTTCTGGTTTATTTTGGAAGGTAAAATCACAGAGTTATTATCTGTCGTCTGTGGCAGGTCGTATGAAGTGGAGGGGTGTATAAAGTTAGAAGCTGATAACATATCGTCTTCTTCATTAGCAAACTTGACAAAGTGATTTAAGAACTTCAGACGTATTCTTCCTGTGGGTCCGTTTCTTTGTTTGCCTATAATTACCTCAGCTACATTTTTATTAGAAAGTCCTGTTTCGGGGTCTGTTTCCAAGCCGTAGTACTCGGGACGATAGAGAAACATAACCACGTCAGCGTCTTGCTCAATACTTCCTGATTCTCGCAAATCGCTCAGTTGGGGGCGTTTATCAGGACGGCTTTCTACTCCGCGTGAGAGTTGAGAGAGAGCAATAATAGGAATATCCAAATCTTTGGCAAGAGTTTTTAAGGAGCGGGATATTTTGGCAATTTCTTGTTCTCGGTTCATACCTTTATTATTATCTGTATTTACGTGCATTAGTTGGAGATAATCAATAATGACACATTCAATATTACGTTCTACTTTTAGTCTTCGGCATTTACTTCTGAGTTCATCAATAGAAAGTGCGGCAGTATCATCAATAATGATAGGCGCTCCTGATAAAAATGTAGTTTTTTTGTGTAACAGTTCTAATTCCTGTGCATCTAAATTACCTGTACGGAGTTTTTGTGCATCAATTTCGGCTTCTGCGGCAATAAGTCGTTGGGTAAGCGCACCAGCAGGCATTTCTAAACTGAATATAACTACTGCTTTTTTTAATAATACAGCCATATTTCGGGCAATACTGAGTACAAAAGCGGTTTTACCCATAGAAGGTCTTGCGGCTATAATAGTAAGTTCAGATTTATGAAACCCTTGCGTCATACGGTCTAATGCTAAAAAACCTGAACCTACTCCAAGATAAGCATCAGGACGTTTACGAAGGTCTTCTATTTGTTCCAATACTTCTACTACCAAAGTGCTGATAGAAGAGTAATTTTTTTTAAAGTTTAGTTCAGAGAGTTCAAAGAATTTTTGTTCTGCGGCGTCTAATTGTTCAAATACATCTTTTTGGTCTTGATAAGCATCTCGGATGATTTCACCGGAGGCTCTTATCATTTCACGTGCTATGTATTTTTGAACGATAATTCTTGCATGAAATTCTATGTTTGCGGCAGAAGCTACTCTTGCGGTAAGTTCTGTGATATAATAAGGACCACCTACGGTATGCAAATAATTTAAGCGGCGTAGTTCTTCTGTAACAGTGAGTATATCAATAGGTTCAGAGCGTTCTGCAAGTTTGAGTATAGCTTCATAAGTTTTAGCATGTCTTTCATCATAAAAAACTACGGGGCGAAGTATATCATTTACTTTAAGTAAAGCGTCCTTTTCTAACATCAGCGCACCAAGTACAGCCTGTTCTAATTCTGTGGCATGGGGCAGTATTTTACCTGCATGCTCTGTATAATTGGGGACTAACGCGTCTAAGCCTGCACCTTTTTTTTTCTCTGTCATAAACTCAAAACAAAAATACAAATACTCTGCAAAAAAATAATGTAAAGATTTTTAGTGAATGAGTTATATCTGTGATTTTATTTTTGTTGCATTTGGGATTTACGATATTCCCAAGGTGATTCAGGATTTTCTTGTATCCAAAGTCCGATTTTTTGTTTGCGTGCTTGTTGTTCTAATGCATATAAGTCTGCTTTTTTGGAGAGTGTAGTTCTATGCCACCCCAGCCCCGCTTTAAGAATTTCCTGACTTAAATTTCTGCCGTCAGGTAATATCACGTCTGCAAGGTATTTTTTATATTTGTTCTCGTAAGCGCTTTCTAAAATTACTTCTTTACCCATACACAAATTACGAGTAAATTGTGTGGCTTCTTTACCAAAAGGTTGTTTGTATTCAGGACAATCCACTCCTTTGAAATCTACAATGATAACTTCATCATCTACCAATAGCTCTATACTATCTCCGTCTTTGATACCTATTACTTTGCCTTTAATATGTCGTATTTCTGAACGATATTTCCAAGGTGGAACAGGATTTTCTTGTACCCAAAGTCCTTTTTTCTGTTGTTTAGCTTCTTTTTGTAAGTTTGCATACAAAGTGCTGTCTTTATCTCCTTTGGAGTATCTCTTAAAATGCCAAGCTAATCCATTTTTTAACAATTCTTGATTAAGTTCTAAACCTTCAAGAGAGATAATTTTTCCGAGTTTTCTTCCAAAGGTATCTGTATCTATGGAGTCAAAAATGACAGTTTTACCCAGACAAAAGTTAGTGGCAAATTCTTTGGATTCTTTACCAAAAGGTTGAATTTTTTCGGGGGCATCTACTCCGTGCAGGCGTATGCGTAAGGTGTCATGGTTTTCTTCATTTACCCAAGCTACAGTATCTCCGTCAAAAACTACTATTACTTTTCCTCTTTTCTGAGCAAATACTACACAAGGTATTAAGAAAAAGAAAGTAAAAAAGAAGTATTTTTGTTTCATGCGGTTATCAAATTATTACAAAGATAAGAGTTTGTTATTCAATCATCACA
>CALIZB010000007.1 GCA_938028625.1 uncultured Bacteroidia bacterium
TTGCCAATGTAATACTTACCAAAAAGTTGTTCAAACTTATTTTTTTGATTGATGTCGTAATAATATTCTAGTATGGATAACCACAAACTTTTACCAAATCTACGGGGGCGCAGAAAAGATATAAATTTCTCATCTTCTAAATTCTCAACGTATTTTGTTTTATCTACAAATGTGAAGTTTTGTGTAGATAATTGCTCAAAATTGCTTACTCCGTAAGGGAATTTAATCCTATTCATGCTACAAAGTTACAATTTTGTATAAGCTAATTTTGCAATAGTGTACTGCATTTTTATTAATTTATCATATCTATTAACTGTTTAGCGAAATTCTCCCAAGAATATTTATGCTGAAACTTATCAGACAAAATATAATTTTCCATAGATAGATAAGATAAAGTATAAAATTGCTCTATGGTGTTTGCTAAATTTATAGCAGTTTTAGGTAGGTCTATTTTGTGTTCTTGGGTATATATTACAGGACATACTAATCCCGTTTTTTTGTGTTCTACTATTTCACTTAATCCTCCCACGTCTGTAACTATCATAGGTTTACCAAAAAAATATGCTACTTGACTAACTCCACTTTGAGTAGCAGAGAGATACGGTTGTACTACTGTATCACAGGCAGAAAAATATACATGTACTTTATCTTGGGGTATAAAATGCGTGTGTAAATATATCTTATCTTTTAATTTTAATTGTTCTATTTTTTGTAAGTAATATTCTTCATTACCATAAAATTCACCTGCTAACAAGAGCTTAATTTCATTCTTGAGATGTGGTAGTGCTTCTAGCAAAATATCTAGTCCTTTATATTTTCGGATAAAACCGAAAAACAACAGTATTTTTTCATTTTCAGGAATATTGAGTAACTTACGAGCTTCATTTTTGTCTATACGGGGCTGATAAATATTGTAGATAGGGTGGGGAGTGCATACAGCGGGCTTATTGGTAAAGGTTCGTAAATCCTGTAAAACCTGCTGGGACATTACTACAAAGGAGTCACACTGTTTAAGAAAATAACGGGTAAAAGTAGTATCAAAAAAGCGTTTTTCATGTGGAATTATATTATCACACAAACCAATGTAATGTGCTTTACTTTTTTTGCGAAGTATTTTAAGTATTGTTCCTAAGGCAGGGGCAAGAAAAGGTATCCAGAAACGGGTAATAACCAGTTCAGGATTAAGTTCTTTGGCTATCCATTTGGCTGTTTTTGCCCAGTTTAAGGGAGACGTACTGTTTATTTTTGTGTAAATAGTTAAGTTTTTTGGAGGAGGGGCATCTGTATATTGAGTTTTGCCGGGAAAAAGAAAATTCGGATATTGTAAAGAAAATGAAACTATATGTACGGTATGTCCCTGCTGTTGTAGTTCCTGTGCAAGGGCATGATTAAAATCAGCTATGCCTCCACGCAACGGATGCGCAGGTCCTATGATGACAATACGCACAATAGATTAAGATTTCTTTTTAACCACACAATCTACAAGTTCGCCTACATTTTTAAAACTGGCTATTTCTGCGGAGGTAAAGCGTATGCCAAAGTGTTTTTCAATACCTACAATAATATCAATGTGAGAAAGAGAGTCCCAGCCGTCTACTTGGTCTGCGGTAGTACTTCGGGTGAGCATGATATTGTCGTTTTCTAAAATATCCTGAAAAATAGGGTGGATTTCCTCTAATACTTGTTCTGCTGTCATAGGCGCAAAATAAGGTAAAAATAACGGATTTGACAAATTCGTTTGAGATTTGGAATTTTTGATTTAGGATTTATCAATTACGATTTTGTTGATCAAGTAGCAAAGCATGCCGAAATGACTTTTTGCCTTATAGTTGAAATGATTATTGCCATGCCAAGCCATTGAGCAGACAAATAAAAAAACCCTGCAGATATTTTTGCAAGGTTTTGCTCCCCGGGTTGGACTCGAACCAACGACCCTTTGATTAACAGTCAAATGCTCTAACCGGCTGAGCTACCGAGGAAGGATTATTAAATTTTGGATTACAAAGGTACTACATATAGGTAAGGTTTGTCAAGAGTTTTTTATTGTTTTTTTTGTATGTGCTTTATTTTCAATATGAAAAAATTAAAAAATATCTATATCGGGGAAGCTACACAGTAGGTGTAGACATAGTTTTTGTAAAAAGCATACTCTACAATATAAAATAAGGGTTCTCGGCTAGGGGGGTAAATAACTATGTTTATTCCCTCGTCTTGTATGAGTGTAGAAATATTAAGTACTCTTATATTTTCTTTAAGATATACATCTTTTTTGCCCCTGCATTTGTAGGCGGCTTCTTTGGCAGACCATACTACATTACGGATAAAGTGCCTGTCTTTTTCGTTCTCTTCTGCCAGTTCGCCTTCGGACATATATTTTCTTGCCAAATCTGTGGATATAACTCTCATTTCCTGAATATCTATACCTACATCATAACTGTTGCAGACAATAGCCGCCGCCATTTCTTTACTGTGAGAAACAGAAATATGGTGGGTGGCAGGATACAAATACGGTTTACCATCTTCGTCAGACAGCATTTCTACAAATTCTTTTGGGGATAAGGTTTCTTTTAGACAGCACCTGCTGGAAAGCCATTGCAAGCGCCTTTTAGGACTGGTACATTTAGACAAAGCCATCTCCTCTCTCTCTGTAAGCGAGAGCATGTTGTATAGAGTTTTTTCTTCTTCCATAGTGTGCCAGAGACCAATTTTGATGGAGGTATCCAAAGTAATCACAGGAATATAAGGCATAGTTGTACAAAATTAAAGAATTATTTACAAAATTCGGCAGAATTATGATGTTTTTAGATCCCTACATTTTACAGATTATAATGATTATCCGAACATTTTTCTATTTTTGTACTTATGAGTGAGAAAACACCCCAAAAAAAAAACCGTTATTTTACCACAGATAACTTGATTATTACGTTTTTAGTTTTTGTGCGTCTAGCTATTATTGTGGTTATTCCCTTTGCTATAAAGGCAATTAACCCGATAGGAGAGGCACTGAAAGACTTTAATCTTACAGATTTGGTGTTTTCTCAGCTTAGAGATGAAACAAAAGTTCCTCCTAATACCAATATCGTGATAGTAGATGTAGGTGACGCAAGAGAGTGTGACAGAGGTTGTATTGCTACAGAAATTATGGCAATCAACCGATATAAACCCAGAGTACTCGCGTTAGATATGTTTTTTAGAAAGGAAAAAAAAAGTAATGCTGACCAAATAATGAAAGATTCTTTGTTAGAAACAGCACTCAGTCAGTCTAAAAACCTGATAATGGCAAGCCAGATAATATACAGTCCTGAAACAGGTGCCTTTACTGAATTGCTACAATCTCACCCAAGATTTACAAAAAATGCCGTTCCTGCTTTTGTAAATGTAATTACTGATGAGGGAAAACTTAAAAAAGGACAAATCAGCAAGAGAACTGTACGTACTTTTACTATCAAAGAACGTATTATTGACACACTCTACAAATTTGATACGCTAAAATTCAAATCCAAACAAGAGTTTCTTAATCATGAAAAACTGCTCAAAGAAAAAAAATTACACCCTTACACGATATTGGACAGTAATTTTATGCTTAAACCTAAAGTAGATAAAATTGTAGATAGTTTGCATTTTAGTTTTCCGTATCATGTAGTTCGTTTATTTGATAAAAAGAAAGCAGAGAAAGCTCTTGCTCGCAAAAGAAAAAAAGATATTATTAACTATTATGGAAATGTATCTGTGGGTAGACTAAAATTTCAGTATATTTCACGAGAAGAACTCTTAAATGTTTATGAAACAATTACTTTTTATGAGCAGAAAATAAAATCGGGTTTTAAGTTAGATGAAAATGAGCAAGCAGAATACAACAACGCTTTAGAAGGCGCAAAAAATCATGAAAAAATCATCAAGGATAAAATTGTACTTATGGGTATAGTACCTCTAATTGACCTCTCTGACCCTAAAAGTTTAGCTAATATAACCTACGAAGATACTTACTATACACCCTTAAACCCTAACTATGTCGGTAGAAGTTATCCTGACATGTATGGGCTGGTGATACATGCCAATGTCATTGCGATGATGTTAGATGAAAATTACATAAATGAGTCTCCTATATGGCTAACGATTACATTAGCTATAACAAGCACCTTTTTGGCTGTTGTATTTTTTAGTTATTTGTTTAATAATTATGATACTATTTACAGATTAGGAAGAAAAACTATTCAGTTTATTATAGGAATATCTATGCTTTTTATATTAGTAATGGTTTTTCATTGGTTTAATTATTTTATACGATTAGAACTTACTGCGGCGTGTGTATTGTTAAGTACGGGTTCTATGCGTATGTATTACCGTACAGTAAGACCTATACTGGAAAAAATAGGATTACTCAAATCAAAACCCAATGAAAGCGAAGAGAATACAGAAAATACTTCTGAAAATACAGAAAGTACATCTGAAAATTCAAAAACCTAATTCATAAAAAATCATGTGTGCCTTATAAGGCAGTTTTCGATAATCTTTGATTTCAAGCATATCTTTGCAGTATGAATTGTGTCAAATATATCTTAATTCCTTTTATTCTTTTGTTTGTTGCCTGTGGGAGCGGTAAAAAAGAAGAGCAGCAAAAAACTAATGCTGAAAATAACGGCAACACAGAAAATCAGCAGAAAGATGCAGAAAGTCCGAAAAAAAGCGTAAAATTCAAAATAGAAAAAAAAGAGTTTAAAGGCGAAGGTTACAGCATAAGTTATGAGGTAATTACAGAAGGAAGCAATGAAATAAAAGAAAAAGTTCATTCTGCTTTGCTCAAAGCCCTTATACCTGAAAACAAAAAATACAAAACCCTTGATGATTTTGAAAAAACACTTATGCAAAAAAAATATAATGTCATTTCTGCTGACTGTCCTACTGCAAGCCGTGAATTTAATGCCACACTTAATAATGTTGGAGAAGTAGTAGGCTTGTCAGTAAGTGAATATATTTTTGAATGCGGCGCACATGGAATCGGTTCAACTACAACGCAACACTTCCACATACAGACAGGTAAGGAAATTACACTCAAAGATGTATTTAAAGATGAAAAAGGTCTTAAAAATGAAGTTGAAAAACAGTTTTGTAAAGACAATAAATTAGAAAAAAAGAACAGTGCTTACGTGGAAGCAGGTTATGAAGGTTTTGCAGAAGGTTTTGTCTTGGCAAAAAACTATCTTTTCGGAAAAGACGGCATATCTTTTATTTACAACCCTTATGAAGCAGGACCTTATACCCTTCCTCCTTTTGATGTAAATGTAAAGTATGAAAAAGTAAAATCATATATGAAAGAAAACAATCCATTGGGACTATGATAGAACATATTCCCGTTTTTCTATAAAAAATTTATATCTCGTATTTATAGAGACTTATTTTGTATCAATGGTGTAACCTCCGTGTTAGGTTGCACCGTTTATTATTAGAATAAATTGTAATTCGGGAAAGTTCTCCAACTGAACGCCTTGGTCTATGTAGATGTTCTTAATGCACTTTAACTAATACCAAAATAGTTATTAAAAAAACTATAACCTTATGAAAACACAAATTTAATGTATTTTTTTACATTGATAATCAATACATTACAAAGTTATTTAAAAAATTTTTTCAAAAACGTGAAACATTTTACTATTATTTCATGGTAAATACCGTTCATAAAAAAAAATCAAATTTTATCATTTCATGTTAAATTCAATTTATATGAAAAATTTCATTTTTGTCTTGCTTGTTCTTGTTTTTGTACAAAGTAAATTTTGCTTTAGTCAGAGCGTGGTTGGCACAGCCACTATGGACGCAAATTGGGTTATCCATCTTAACGGAAGTAACGTGCTTACAGAGTATAATACCGATGTTACGGCTGTGGGTTTTACTTCAGAGGAGCAGGCAAAAAATTTCTTTCTTTGGTTCAGTGATAATCTTGTAGAATACAAAAACTTTGATTTTACATCAAAAAAGGTAACTGTAGTTATTCACCCTGAATACTTACGTAATTCATGGACAGTAGCTCAGTGGAATGAATATTTAAGAAATAAAGCTATTCAAAGAAAAACCGAATTCCCAACTATTCCTTACTAAAAATATTTTTTAACATCATAGACTACAATTTATTATGAAAAAGTTAAACTTTTACTTATTATTTTTATTGCTTGCTGGGTTTAGTATGTCAAGCGAGGCACAAATTGTAGGTCCTCACTGTTATCTACAAAGAAATGCGGTAGAAGTGGCGGTAGCCAGTTGTGGTACATTTGGAGTTAATGCTACTGCTCCCGCAGGATATCATCCTAGATGGAATTGTTCAGGAGCTTCTACTGGCAGATTTGGTTTTGTAGCCGATCCACCAAAAAATGGCTGGGCAACCCCTGGTCCGGGTAGTTTTCCAAACTATATGGGCGATTATTTTACACCGGGTTCTCCCGAAGAAGGTTGGGGTATAGAATTTAACATTGGTGCTACCAACTACAACTACGGTAGCTACAATCTTTGTGGAGCAACAGGAACAAGCGGCGCTGTGCCTGGTGGAATTATTGCCTATAATATCACTCCTACTAGTCGTCAGGCTGTATGGCAAGGTACAGTAATGGGCTTACAAATCACAAAAACGACTACTATTTTCACAGATTCCTTGTATATTCTAACCTGTGTAAATATTCAGAATACTTCTGGCGCAACACGCTCTAACGTATATTATTCTCGCAGTGTAGACCCTGATAACGAACAACCATGGAGTTGTAGTTATGTAACTACAAATACTATTGTATATCAACAGCCTATGTCACCGGGGGGTAGAGCACTGGTCAGTGCTGTAGGTAATACCTATGGCGGATACTTAGGTTTAGGTACAAAAGATACTCGTGCAAGAGTAATTTATGGAGGATTTTTTAACCGAGACCCAAGCAACATATGGAATATGGTAGGCTTTACAGGAACACTGGGGGCTACAAATACCGCTGACGAAGCAGTATCTCTTGCTTTTAGCTTTGGAAATATTCCCGCAGGTGGTTGTGTTACTTTTGCTTATGTGTATGTACTCTCTGCGGCACAGTTAGAATCAGCATTAAATGCTACCTCACCCAGTTTTTATGCGGGGGCTACAGATATTACCGCTTCAGGTAGTACAAATATCTGTGCAGGTGATAATGTTACTTTAAGTATCGTAGGAGGTGGTAATGCTTGCGGCGCATCAGGCTGGAGCTGGACATGGTCGCCTGCGGCAGGGTTAAGTAGTACAACAGGTACAACCGTAGTAGCTTCTCCTGCTACTACTACTACTTATACAGCTACTGCTACTGATGTGTGCGGAAGTGTTGTCTTTACAAAAAATATCACTATAAACGTTGCGGCTTGTCTGCCTGTCAGTTTACAACTGTTAGGAGGAATACATAACAACAAAGATGCGGTATTTTCATGGAACTATCCTGATGATTTATCTTTCCGTCATTTTGAACTGGAACGTAGTAAAGATGGCTTTATCTATCAAAATGTAGCCACTATAAATGCTTTTTCAGGTCAGGAAAAATACGAATATACAGATGCAAACCTGTCCGCAGGTAGATATATTTACCGTTTGCGTAAAGTAAATAAAGACGGTTCTGAAGGATACAGTAATACTGTTGAGATTGTGGTTAATCCTGTTAGTGAAGGTTTTGCTGTGCATAGTATAGCACCTAATCCTGCTTTTGATAATGTAACTCTTCAGTATAGTGTAGATGTTTCAGGTAAAGTACAATTTGAAGTATACGACCTTGCAGGTAGAAAAATGAAAGATATCTATGAAGGTGTGGTAAGTACAGGACAGTATACTCATCAATTCTCTGTAAATGATTTACCGAACGGAAATTATCTTGTAATTGCTATGTTTAATGGAAATCCACAGTACTTCCGTCTGAACGTGATACGATAAAAAATCTAAATAAAACACTTATCTCCGCTTTGTATATACAGAGCGGGGCTTTATTTTTTTACAGTGCATCTCAAAGATGCGAAGAAGCCACTAACAAGTCTATATCTTTGTAACTCATAGAAAATTTTCGGGCAATAATTTCATTGGTCAGTATGCCCTGATAAAGATACACACTGTTGCGTATCCATTCCTCCTGCCAGATAAAATTTTTAATGCCCCCTGCATCTGTAATGCGAATCATAAGCGGAGTAATTACGTTACTAAGTGCATAAGATGCGGTTCTTGCCACACGCGAAGGAATATTGGGTACGCAAAAATGAATAACACCATGCTTGACAAATACAGGATTATCATGTGTGGTAACACGGCTAGTTTCAAAACACCCTCCTTGGTCAATGGATACATCTATAATAACTGAACCCTGCGGCATTTGGCTTACCCAGTCTTCCATAATAAGAAAACCTCTGTTTTTTCGCTGAAACCTGCCAATAGCTCCAATTGCTACATCTGCCCGCTTTAAAGCATCAATAATATAATGTACCTGCGTAGTAGCCGTAAAAATATGATTACCTAACAAACTTTCTATACGCCTTAACCTGTGTATAGACTCATCAAAAATTTTGACATTCGCACCCACCCCAAGCGCAGCGCGTGCCGCAAATTCTCCTACTGTACCTGCCCCAAAAATAACTACATTGGTACGAGGAACTCCCGTTACTCCGCCAAGCAGAATACCTAATCCGTGTTCATGCCTGTTGCTCAGGTACTCCGAAGCTATCATAATGGAAGTATAGCCTGCTATTTCACTCATCATACGTACAATAGGATACTCGCCTTCTTCATCTTGCAACAGTTCATACCCTATGGCAGTGATGTTTTTTTCCATCATAATTTTGAGAATATCTGGCTGTAATGTACCCAAATGAATGGCAGAAAGCAGGGTTTGGCGGGGCTTTAAAAGGCTTGCTTCTTCATACGTAACTGGGGCAAGTTTAAGTACAATATCTGCTTTTTGATAAACTTCTTCTTGTGAAAAACAAAGCCTTGCTCCGCGTTCTGTATATTCTCTGTCAGAAAAACGGGCATATTTTCCTGCGCTTACTTCTATGTACACTTCGTATCCGTTGCTTACTAATACTCCCACAGACTCGGGTGTTAAAATAACTCTACGTTCTTGTGCTGTAATTTCTCTGGGTATGCCTATACGTATGGTATCCTGTTTTTTTTCTAGTACTGCCAGACTTTCTTGCGGGTACGCATAAAATAATTCACTTACTTTGCTAAAAGAGGAAGATTTTTCAGTCATGTCATTATTCTTTAGGTTGAACAATATTCTTTTCTGCCCATAGATGCACGCTTTCTATACCCCCTGTAATAGCATTAGCAATCAAATCAGGGAATAGGTTCGGAGTACAAGCAAAACAAGGAATGCCAAGTGCAGTCAAAAATTCTGCGTTGTGGTGGTCATAATAGGGGGCGCCACTGTCATCAAGGGCAAGCAAGGTAATAAACTTTACTCGGTCATCTATAAGTTTTTTACAGCGTTTAAGCATTTCAGCCTGATTACCGCCTTCATACATATCACTGATTAAAATAAGAATAGTGTCTTCGGGTTTAGTAATTTTACTTTGACAATAGGCTAAGGCGCGGTTAATGTCTGTCCCACCCCCTAATTGAATGCCAAAAAGCATTTCTACGGGGTCTTGCAGTTCCTCCGTAAGGTCTATAACTTCGGTATCAAAAATAACTAATTGTGTTTTTATACTAGGTATAGATGCCATTACTGCCCCAAAAACAGAAGAATATACCACCGAATTGCCCATAGAACCACTTCTGTCTATACAAAGTATAACTTGTTTAAGAGAAGGTCTTTTATGCCCAAATCCGTAACGTTTTTCAGGGATAATAGTCTGATAATCTTGCTGATAATGTTTAAGATTAGCACGTATAGTTTTATTCCAGTTAATTTCATTGTGGCGTGGTCTTAATGTAGTAATGCTTCGGTTAATAGCCCCACGAATAGTATTTTGCGTATGTTGTTCTATTTTCTTTATTAGTTCTTGTACTATTTTTTGTACAATGATATGGGCTGTTTCCTTTGTTTTACCTGAAAGACTTTTGCCCAATGATAAGATGGTAGAAACTAAATTCACATCAGGCTGTATATCTTCAATCATTTCGGGGGCGCTAAGTAAAAATTTTTCTATTCCAAATTTTTCTACGGCATCTTGCTGAATAATTTGTACTACATCATTTTCAAAATATGTACGTATATCTCCTAGCCATTTGCTGATAGATGGATTTCCTTTTCCCTTGCCGCCTTTACGTTCCTGGTCTTTGCTATCACCACCTCCCGAAGAGTCTCCATACAATACACTCAAAGCCTTGCTCATGTTTTTCCACGAAGGGGGCATACTGCTGTTGCCGTCCTCCCCAATAAGCAAATCCCATTTTTGCTCTATGTTTAAATTCATGTTAGCAATTTAGAAAATTGAAAAGATATATGCAAATTTTACACCCAAATAAATAAGCGGCATGATACCATTCAATAATTTCTAATTGATAATGGATAATTATTATACCCAATAAAAAATGAATTGCAAAAATACCAGTGTTTGAAACAGTATATTTTTTAGCATAAAATACATGATTACCTGTACCCTCTGTGCTTTATCTTTAAACTAATTTTGTCTGAGTATAAATCATAATTCCTTACAGCGTGTACCATAATCCTCCATGTACAGCTATTCCTGTTCCTATTTTAGGCAATATTATTCCTGTAATTTGGTCAGAACTTAACCAAATTCCAAATTTTTGATATACAAAACGAGCATGCAGGCCTACATTCAAGTTATTAAAACCTAATACACCTACACAACCCCCTGCGGCAAAATATTCATTGATTTTATATTGCAAACCTGCTTCTATGTGAGGTCTATACGTAATAGAACTATGATAACCTGTTTCTATTACTCCTGAAACCTGCATTTTTTCGTTAATATCCTGTACATATCCTGCGCTTATCCGCATGGGAAGCATGTCTGTATATTTTTTTGTAGTTAATTTAGAACTAAATACTTTACGAAGAGTATCAAAAGCTGTGTTGTTATTATTCTGAACAGCAAACAAATTTGGAATTACTTGCCCCTCAAAACGAAAAGCATTTGTACTTTCAGTATACGTAATAGCATTTCCGCTCCAAGATACAAAACCTATGTTCTGTATATTGAAATAAGCTGTTTGATGTTTTTCAGCATCAAGTTGATAGGCAAGGTTAATATCAAACCCTGCACCTACCCCGTTGAATTTGAACGCACCACTATTTCCTTTACCCAGACCTGCCGTGTTAAATTCATAATCCATAGTAAAATCAAGATATTCACCATCTTTGGCAGTAAATAAACTACCTGAAAAATGTTTAGTTCTTATCTGACGAATACCTTGCACAAATTTTACATTTCCACCTATGCTAATTTTGTCATTAAGTTGAGTAGCCCCTGTAATTTTGTAGTAGCGTACCCTGTGCCAATAAAATTTAGCTTTATCTTCTTTTACTGTTTGATTTTCAAATTGACTGTTGCCTTGCCACAAAAGTTTACCTAAATTTTTATTATAACTGAATGCAAATAAATCATTTTCTTCTACTCCAAGACCAAAGATATATTTATCTTTTTTCATAACCACGTCTACAAGGTTAAAAGCGTATTCTGAACCTATTACATTGCGTTTTTTACTTTTATCAGACATTTTTTTAGTTTCATCGTACGTAATAGTCTGCCCTTTAAGCAGTTTATCAACAATACTGTAACTAAAATTATTATTTCCGCCTGCAAAACGTATTCCTGTACTTACCTGCATTTTTTCCATTTCTAATTGCGGATACATAGCAGGTAAATGCGTAGCACTTATACCCTGATTAGAAAATAACAATTGAGATTGAGCGTGTGCAAAAAAAACTGCACCGAGAGATAAAACAAGCAGATATACTTTGATATTTCGCATATTTATTGTATTTTTACCCAAAAATATAAAATAATTTTCATGCAAAAAATTTTTCTTGTTTTGCTTACTTGCTCTTTTTATCTCAAACTATCTTTTGCAGACGGTTTTATACCCAATGCAGGTCAATGGGAGTATACAGGAAAGTCTTTGCTTCGGCTTTCGCAAGGCAACTTGTGGATACATGAAAACTATCTATATTATCATTTATGGAACAATGCTGAGTTACATAACATTAAGCACCAAAAACAAGGTACTCTTCATCAAGTTGCTATACAAATGCAATGGCTAAATGCTCAAAATGCAACTATACAACATATACAACAAAATTCAGAACTATACAGCTATTTTTATAGTAATAATCCTGAAAAATGGGTTACAGGAATACACTCTTATCAAGACGTATGGCTAAAAAATCTTTATCCTAACATACACGTACGCATGTACACACAAAATGGGCATATCAAATATGATTACATCATTTTACCCAATGCTAATCCAAACCTTATTCAATGGAAGTATACGGGGCAAAGCAAAACAGAACTTAAAAACAACCAAATTCATATATTCAATGAAGTAGCAAGTTTTTATGAAGATATTCCTATTGCTTATCAAATAAGCAAAAATGAAAAAAAGCCTTTACCTTGTAAATACGTGCAGAAAAATGGCGTTTTTTACTTTGAGCTAGAACAGTATAACATAAATGACACACTCATCATAGACCCACAAATTGTATTTTCTACTTATACAGGTTCTTATGCTGATAATTGGGGCTTTACCGCTACTTATGACACACTTGGTAATGCTTACACGGGAGGCACAGTGTATCAATTTGGGTATCCTACTACGCCAGGGGCTTTTCAAATCACGTACGGTAGTGGTTCAGGTAGTTATCCTTCTGATTGTGGCATTATGAAACTATCCCCCGCAGGTAAGCTAATTTATGCTACTTATCTTGGGGCATTTGGTAACGAACAGCCCCATAGCCTTATTACAGATAAACAGGGCAATCTCTACATTATGGGAACTACCGCATCTGCAGGCTTTCCTACCACTACAGGAGCTTATGACAGAACCTACAACGGCGGAACTTGGGATATTTTTGTAACTAAACTCAATAGTACAGGTACAGCACTTATAGGTTCTACATTTATCGGGGGAAGTAATAGTGATGGCATTAACCCTGAAATAAGTTCAACATTGTATTATCTCTATGGTGATGAAGCCCGCGGTGAAATTATGTTAGATGAACAAAATAACTGTTATGTAGTAAGTTGTACGCGCTCTGCTAACTTTCCTACTACAACAGGCGCTATTAAAACTACATTAAGCGGATTACAAGATGCTTGTGTATTCAAATTTAATAGTAATCTTACTACTCTGTTATACAGTACTTATATCGGCGGTAATGCTGATGATGCAGGATACGGTATTCAGGTTGATGAATTTGGACAGGCTTATATTTGTGGAGGAACAAATAGCGGTAATTTTCCTGTAAGTTCAGGTGCATATCAAAATGTTAAACCAGGTGGAATTGACGGATTTATCACCAAAATATCTGCTGATGGTAAAAATATACTTGCTTCTACATACATAGGTACTAGTAGCTACGACCAAAGCTATCTTATTCAGTTAGATGCACAAAAAAATGTATATGTAGTAGGTCAGACATTAGGAAATTTTCCTATTAGCAGTGGAGTGTATAATATTCCACGAGGAACGCAGTTTATCATAAAATTAGATAGTGGATTGACAAAAAACCTGCTTTCCACTCGTTTTGGTTCAGGGAGAAGTAGTGTAGATATATCTATAAGTGCTTTTTTAGTAGATACCTGTGAATTTATCTATGTATCAGGTTGGGGAGGATTACAAACCATTGACAATGTAGTTAGTGGAAATGTCGCGAGTATGCCAATTACTAATGATGCTTTTCAAAAAGGCACAGATGGTTCTGATTTTTATTTGATGGTATTAGGTAAAGACATGAAAAACTTACTACATGCTACCTATTTTGGGGGAAATCGTTCCCAAGAACATGTAGACGGCGGTACTTCAAGATACGACAAAAACGGTGTTATTTATCAAGCTATTTGTGCAGGCTGTGGTAGAAATTCAGATTTATACACAACCCCAGGCGTACAATCTTCTACCAATAATAGCGATAACTGTAACAACGCTGTATTAAAATTAGACTTTAAAGGTAATAAAGTTCAGCCTAAGGCACTATTTGAAGCATCACCTAAAAAAGGGTGTGTACCTTTATCTGTCAAGTTTGAAAATAAAAGCCAACAAAATTTGAATTATCTATGGCTATTTGGTGATGGTAATACGAGTACAGCATATAGCCCTACGCATACGTACACACAAACGGGAATGTACACAGTACAATTGATTGTGAGCAATCCGCTTAATTGTCGTGCTGTACCAGATACGGCTTTTGCGGTTATAGAAATAAGCGATATTGAGAATCCTTCGCAAAGTCAAGATACGTGTGTATGCGCAAAAAATCCTGTAACGCTTAACGCAAAGAATCCAGGGGCTACTTATCTATGGAATACAGGAGCTACGACGCAAACTATTACCGTTGAAGATAGAGGACAGTACTTTGTAAATGTAAAAAATCAAGCAGGTTGTGAGAAAACGTTTTACTTCAATGTAGGAAATTATGTATGTCAAAAGCCTGAATTTCCTAACATTATCACTCCCTCACAAGATAACTTAAATGATAAAGTTTGCTTTAAAGTAGACGGTGTATATGATTATAGTTTATCCATTTACAACCGCTGGGGCGTAATTGTATTTGAAACACAAAATCCTGAGGAATGTTGGACAGGAGAAAGTCAAAAGACTAAAATGCCATTGCCCGAAGGGGTATATTATTACATCATTACAGCCAAAACCTGTCAAGGTGATAAATACAAGCAGGTAGGAAACATTACTATTATGCGATAAAAAATATTGAATAGAAACCTGCCCCTCTAAAAACACGTTTTCAAAAAAGTTAGAAATTAGACAAATCAATGAAAAAAATCCATTTGCCTTCAAAAATATGTGTAGTTTGTGGAAGACCTTTTGTATGGCGTAAAAAATGGGAAAAAGTATGGAATGAAGTAAAGTATTGCAGCGAAAAATGCAGAAAAAGAAGAAACATTCCCCTGAAATGAAAAAATACCTATCTTTGAGAAATAAAAATGCTATGAAAACCAAAGAAGAGATAGTTAAAAATTGGTTGCCAAGATATACAGGAACGCCTTTGGAGAACTTTGGAGAGTATATTTTGCTCACTAACTTTTCCAATTATGTACAGATGTTTGCTAATACTTACCAAGTGTCTGTAATGGGATTGGACAAACCTATGCAGACTGCAAGCAACAAAGACGGTATTACGATTATAAACTTTGGAATAGGCAGTGCTAATGCGGCTACGATTATGGATTTATTGGGTGCAATTAAACCCAAAGCCTGTTTGTTTTTGGGTAAATGTGGAGGCTTAAAGAAAAAAACAGAAGTAGGCGATTTAATTTTGCCCATTGCGGCTATCCGTGGAGAAGGTACGTCAGATGATTATTTTGACCCGCGTGTACCTGCATTACCTTCATTCAGTCTGCAAAAAGCGGTTTCTGAAACTATTACAGAATATAATCAAGACTATTGGACAGGAACTATCTATACGACAAACCGCAGAGTTTGGGAACATGATACCGTTTTTAAGGAATATTTGCATAAGATACGTGCCATTGGTATAGACATGGAAACTGCTACACTTTTTATTGTAGGTTTTGCCAATGAAATTCCACATGGTGCTTTGTTGCTTGTTTCTGACCAGCCTATGATACCCGAAGGAGTAAAAACTGCCGAGAGCGATAAGAAAGTTACAGAAGAGTTTGTTAATCTGCATCTTAAAATTGGTATAGACTCTTTGCTTAAAGTTAAGCAGAGAGGTATTTCTGTTAAACATCTTCGTTTTTAATTATGCTTTCTGTTGAAGAGCTAAAAATTGCCGCGAAAACTGTACAAAACGAAAACAAAAAGTTTTTTCAGAAAATAAAACAGAAAAAACCTAGAAATTTAGATACTGTTATACAGGAAATACATGAAGAAGTATTTGCAGAATATGACTGTCTTACCTGTGCTAACTGTTGCAAAACTATATCTCCCATTATCAAAATGAGAGATATTGAGAAAATAGCTAAATATCTACGGTTATCTACTGCACAATTCATAGATAAATACCTTTACCTTGATGAAGATGAAGACTATGTATTCCAATCTACACCTTGTCCTTTTTTAGACAATGAAAACTACTGTATGATTTACGAACACAGACCTGATGCATGCCAGGGCTATCCGCATACAGATACACATAAAACTCTTAAATTACTGAATATTATAGAAAAAAACGTGGTTGTTTGTCCTGCCACATATCATATCATTGAAAACCTGAAAAGCAGGTTAAAAATATAGATTAAACATATTTTTTATTGAGAGTTTATGTTAAAAAAAGGCTTCCTGCACAAGCGTTGCAAGCGCTTTGATAAATAATGGGTGGTCATTTAGACCTTCTGTAAAGCTAAAATGAGAAATATTGAGTTTTTTTGCAAGTTGTGCATATTCTACACCAATTTCATATAGCGTTTCTAAATGGTCAGAAACAAAAGAAATAGGAATAACAATCACATTTTGAACTTTTTGTTGGGCTAATTCGTGCAAAATATCATGAGTATAAGGTTTTAGCCATTCCATTGGTCCTACTCGGGATTGATAACTTAATATATGAGCAAAATCATAGTTTCTTGCTTGCATAATAGCTTGTACAGATTCTTCTATGTGTTTTTGATAAGGGTCTCCTTTGGCAATTTCACGTACAGGTATTCCGTGTGCAGAGAAAAGCAATACAGTATTTTGTGTATTTTGAAGTTTTTTGAGTTCTGTATCTATTCTTTCATTTATGGCTTGTATGTAAAGAGAATGAGTATGATAGGTTTTTATAGTGTGAATAGTTTTTTTGTATCCTTTTTGTACACATATTCTTTGAAAAATATCTATTGCGGCTTGGGTGGTGTTGTGAGAATAATGCGGATATAGAGGTAGGATAACAATGGCGTCAGGTTCAAATTTTTGTAAGTTTTGAAATGCTTGTAGTGCATTTGGAATACCAAAACGCATAGCTGTAACTACTTCAAAAGTATGTTCAGGGATATATGTAGAGAGGTAATTTTGTAAAGCTATTCTTTGTTTTTCTGTATTTTCGTTAATAGGAGATTTTCCACCAATTTGTGCGTATTTTTTTTTAGTTTTTTTAGCTCGCAGGTGAGAGATAGTATAAGCAAATGCTTTTCGCCATATACCTTTTAGACGTATAGGAATAATTTCTTCATCTGTAAATAAGCGGTACAAGAAAGGTTGTACATCTTGTAAATTTTTTGGTCCGCCAAGATTACATAATACAATACCAATTTTCATGAGAATTATCAATAATCGCCGAGAGTTTCAGGAAGTTGTGCAAGGGCTTGTTCAAGTTGAGCAGTATTAGGGGCTACACCGTGCCATTTATGCGTTCCTTCCATAAAATCTACACCTTTTCCCATAATGGTATGCGCTAGAATCATAATGGGAATACCTTTATGACAAAGTGTTTGTGCATGTCTTATAGTATCAAGTATTTCGGGAATATTATGCCCATTCATTTGTAAAACCTGCCAACCAAAAGCTTCAAATTTTGCTTTTATGTCTCTGTTATTCATCACTTCTTGGGTAGTTCCGTCAATTTGTTGTCCATTTACATCAATCATAGCAATAAGATTATCTACTTTATGATGTGATGCAAAATTAGCGGCTTCCCAAATTTGTCCTTCTTGGATTTCACCATCGCCTAACATAACATAGACAATATTCTGTTCTTTATCTAATTTTTTGGCGAGAGCATGTCCGATAGCTACGGAAAAACCTTGTCCTAATGAACCCGTAGCTACTCTTATGCCTTCTAAACCTTCCTTAGTAGCGGGGTGTCCTTGTAAGCGACTGTTAATTTTTCTAAATGTAGCAAGTTCGGATAAAGGAAAATATCCTGTTCGGGCAAGTACACTGTATAAAACAGGAGAGATGTGTCCATTAGAAAGATAAAATATGTCTTCGTTTTTTCCCTGCATAGAAAAAGGTTTAGGTTGGTGACACATGAGATTAAAATATAAGCATACTAAAATATCTGTACAACCGAGAGAACCACCTGGATGTCCAGAAGATGCACCATGTACCATGCGTATAATATCTCTTCTTACTTGAAAAGTAATTTTTTCTAATTCCTTTATATCCTGAACAGGTGTGTAATAATTCATACTTGCAAAACTACACAAAAGATTAAACAAAAAAGCACAGTAAGTACTACTGCGCTTTTGATAAAATTAAAAAAGTTACTTTACATCATTTTTGCTAATGCGGGAGCTATAATAAGCGATACAATAGACATCAGTTTAATGAGGATATTCATAGATGGTCCTGAGGTATCTTTGAAGGGGTCGCCTACGGTATCTCCGATGACGGTAGCTTTATGTGGGTCAGAACCTTTGAAGTATTTTTTACCGTTTATATCAACGCCTTTTTCAAAAGATTTTTTAGCATTATCCCAAGCGCCACCTGCATTAGATTGGAATATTGCCATCAATACACCTGATGTGGTTACGCCTGCTAATACACCACCCAGTACTTCTGCACCTGCTACAAAACCTACGATAACAGGTACAAGCAAAGCTAACAGTCCTGGAGCAATCATTTGAGTTAGTGCCGCTTTGGTAGCAATAGAAACACAAGTTTCATAATCAGGTTCTACGCCTTCTTTACCTTCTAAAAGTCCTTTTATTTCTCTGAATTGTCTGCGTACTTCTTCTACCATTTTATTAGCGGCTTTACCTACGGCACTCATAGCCATAGAAGAGAACAGATACGGTACCATAGCACCAATAAACAATCCTGCTAATACTTTGGCATTAGAGATGTCAATTTTTTCTAATCCTGTGGTTTCCATGAATGCGGCAAAAAGTGCTAATGCAGTTAAAGCGGCTGATGCAATAGCAAACCCTTTTCCGATAGCGGCAGTAGTATTTCCTACAGCGTCAAGAACGTCTGTTTTTTCACGTACTTCTTTGGGCAGTCCGCTCATTTCTGCAATTCCTCCTGCATTATCGGCTATAGGTCCAAAAGCATCAATAGCTAACTGCATACCCGTTGTAGCCATCATACCTGATGCGGCCATAGCTACGCCATACAAACCTGCCATATAATACGAAGCTACAATACCCATACTTAACACAATAACAGGTAAGAAAGTAGAAACCATACCTATACTTAATCCAGCAATGATATTGGTAGCAGGACCGGTAGAAGACTGACGTACAATAGTATTAACGGGTTTTTTACCCATAGAACAATAATATTCTGTGATAATACTGATAAGTGCACCCACAACCAGACCAATAGCTACTGCACCAAATACATTCATAGGAGTATATTCTTTTGTACCGATAATAAATTTGGCAGGCAACATCCAGTTAATTACGAAATAAGAAGCAATAACTGTGAGAATAATAGCGCCCCAGTTTCCGAAGTTTAATGCCATTTGTGGCTTGGGATTGCTGTCTGAGGTACGTACAAAGAATGTTCCTACAATAGAAAATACAACGCCAAGAACTGCAATAATCAGGGGAAGCAATGTAGTAGACAAACCGCCAAAACTGTCACCTACAACAAATACAGAAGCACCCAGTACCATGGTAGCTAAAACTGTACTTACATAAGAACCGAATAAATCTGCACCCATACCTGCTACATCACCTACGTTATCCCCTACATTGTCTGCAATTACTGCGGGGTTACGGGGGTCATCTTCGGGGATACCTGCTTCTACTTTACCTACAAGGTCTGCTCCTACGTCTGCGGCTTTGGTATAAATACCTCCACCTACACGAGCAAACAAAGCAATACTTTCTGCGCCAAGAGAGAACCCTGTTAAAACATTTAACACTCTGTGTAATTGAGAACCATTGGCGCCGTTACTGTTAAACATATAATTGAACAGAATGAACAAAACTCCTAGACCGATAATCCCTAAAGCAACTACACCGATACCCATTATCGCACCTCCGGTAAAAGAAATATTTAGAGCTTTTGAGATAGAACTTTTAGCCGCTTGTGCAGTTCTGAAATTGGCTTTGGTAGCGATACGCATGCCCAGAAAACCTGCTGTTGCAGAAAATGTAGCCCCCACAATAAAAGCCAATATAATAAAAGGAGAAGATTTAGGGTCATTCCAGGATAAAGCACCAAGTAGAAGAGCGGCAATTATTACAAAAACAGCTAATATTCTGTATTCTGCTTTTAAGAAAGACATGGCGCCACGGGCTATGTAAGAACCTATTTCCTGCATGCGCTTGTCGCCTGCATCTTGACCAGCAACCCACTTTGAACGTAAGAAAGTGTAACCTAATGCAAGCAATCCTATTACGGGAGCGAGATAAATTATATTTTGATTCATAACTGCTTATTATTTGATAATAGCTAAAACAGCCTGCAAAGTTATATGCAAACCTGATAAATCTCAAAATTTTTTTCTGTAAAGTTCTAAATCTGTAACAAAATCACAGCACAATGCCATTCATGTAAGTAAATGTTGATGGCATCTTGTTTTTTACTAATTTTGGCACATGTTGTTTCTAGCTACTATTGTATTTGCTTTGTTTGTGGTTGGTTTACCCATATTGGTTACTTATCTTGCTAATCTTCGTTACAGTACAGACAAAGACTGGAAACTGCTCCGCGAAAAATTTGGCAGGACTAATCCTCCGAGAGAAAATGTGCATATTATTCCAAAAGCAAAAATTGGAAACAAAACGGTAAAGTATGCTCTTAAAATAGGTTTAGATACTGATGGAGTATATTTTCATGTCAGCAAACTGTTTACTTCTCTTACAATATGGTTTGTGCCTTGGTCTTATATCCATAATCTTTCTATAACTTCTGACAAGAAAAGTATATCTTTTACTGTTGAAAATGTTGTTTTTGAACTACAACCGATTAGTCCTACTGATTTTTATGAAATGATGGAGCAAAATCGTCAAAAGTATGCTTTATGACATGAAATACGATAAATGACAAAGTAAAGACCAAGAATGGCATATTTTTCGTAGTTTTGTAGTTGGTATTTTATTAAAACTATGAAAACCCTATTAAAAACAAGTATAGCAGTCATTCTGATTGTTTTGGCATCAGGCAATATGTATGCACAGGAAAACGGCATTAAATTTTTTACTGGTTCCTGGGCAGAATTACAAGAAAAAGCTAAAGCCGAGAAAAAACCCTTTTTTGTAGACATATACGCTGTATGGTGCGGACCTTGCAAGTGGATGTCTAAAAATACTTTTACCAATCCTCAGGTAGGTGAATATGCCAACCAGAACTATATAGCCTATAAATTAGATGGTGAGAAAGGAGAAGGTCCGAGAATTGCACAAGAATATAAACTTGAAGCGTATCCTACTATCTTGTTCTTCAGTGCAGAAGGAAAATTAGTGGGCAAACAAGTGGGGGCGCAAGACCCCGAAGCCTTTATAAACACAATGAAAAAATACAAGGATAAGAAATAATTAAGGTATTTTTATTTTCTGACCAGTTTTGATACTTTCGGTCAGACCAGGATTATGCTTTTTTAACTCTGCTACAGGGACATGATACTTTTCTGCAATTTCAGAAAGCGTGTCCCCATTTTTTACAATGTGCCATGTGGGTTTTTCTGTTTTCGGTTTATTGACTAAAACTGTATCTCCTACACTGATGTATTGTTTGTTTTTTATTTTGCTTACCTTGTATACATGTTTTTGTTTACGAATTTCCTGAGCTGTTTTTTCATCTTTGATAACTACCAAATCAGGATTGTCCAAAATTGCAGGGTCATTATTTTTAGGCAGATGATTTGTGATAAGGTTTTCGTCTATTTTATTTGTTTGTGATTTTTGAGGGATAAGATATACATAGTTCTTTAAGAAATAACCTTCTTTGACAAAAGCATTATGTTTTTTGAGTTCTTCTACTTCTACTTTGTGCGTTTTAGAAAAATCCTGCCAATTATTTTCTTTGGGTTTAGCTAAAAATATGGTCTTTTCAGCTACAGCATTCTTTATTCTTTCTCCAAAAGCCACCTTGTACGCAAGGGCATGTATAATGTATACAGGTGTATTGTCTTCTACAAGAAACTCATTTTTATTATAGAATTTTTGCGGGAATAACTTTTTCGCACCTCCTCCTCCCTGATTATAGGAAAGTAAGGCACCTATCCAGTTGTGAAAAATATCGTATCCCATTTTTATGTATCTACACGCTCCTTGTGTAGAAAGGATAAGATGTTTGCGTTCATCTACTTTCTCGTCAACCGTCAGCCCTACGGCTTTGGCAGTAGAAAGTTTCATCTGCCAGTACCCTACTGCCTGTGAAGGAGATACCGCATTAGGATTAAACTTGCTTTCTTGCAAACACACATATTTGAAATCATCAGGTACTTCTTCTTGTGCAAGTACTTTTTCAAGTACAGGAAAATATGTAAGACACAACTGAACCGTAAAATCCACACTTTTTTTGTACTGGGTAAGAGTATTTACAAATTTTTGAACCTCAACCTTGCCATTAGGTGTAAAAGTAATTTTGGTATCCATAAACCGCATGGTATTAGGGACAGTCTGTGCAGATACAAAAATACAACATAAGTAAAAGCATAAAATTATCAATGTTTTCATTCCCCAAAAATAGCATTTTTCTCTATGCGTAGCAAACTGTGAGGTAAGGATAATTTTTTATTTGACTTATTCTTTTTTTTTCGTACTTTTGCAGTCCCTTTATTTTAGAGTAATAGAAACATGGCTGTTAAAATTAGATTAAGAAGACAAGGTAGAAAGAAAAAGGCTTATTATCACATTGTTGTAGCGGATTCCCGTTCTCCGAGAGATGGTAAGTTTATTGAGCAGATTGGTTCTTACAACCCCACTACCGTACCCGCATCTATCATTTTAGATGATGCCCGCGCTTTGTATTGGCTTAAACAAGGCGCTATTCCTACGGATACTGTCCGCAGAATATTATCGTACAAAGGGGTGATGCTCAGAATGCACTTGCACCGCTGGGGCAAGAGCGAAGCCGAAATAGAAGTTGAATATCAAAAATGGATTTCAGCAAAAGAAGCGAAGGTTCAGGCACAGATTAACGCTGTAAAAGCTAAAAAAGAAGAAATAAAATCTGTACGCCTGACACAGGAAAAAGCACAGCGCACTGAAAAAGATGCCAAAGTGCAGGCAAAATATCAAGTAAACGAAACTCCTGTGGAAAATACCGAAGCTACCGAAGACACTGACAACAACACTACTGCTGAATAATGGAAAACCATTATCTGCTCGGATACGTTGTACGACCACATGGTATAAAAGGTGCTTTGAAACTTAAAGTAGACACAGATTTTCCTGAAAAATATACAAAGCTCAAACACATTACTCTTAACACAAACACAAAAACAGAAACATTTGATGTACAAAAACTCTCTTACTCTCCTCCCGATGAAATGATTGTTATTGTGAAACAGATTACAGACAGAAACACAGCAGAGCTATGGAAAGGTGCAGAAGTATGGATTAGTATGGATTTTCTACCTAAATTATCAGGTAAAAAATTCTATTTTCACGAAGTAATTGGTTTTCAAGTAAAAGATGTTCAGTTGGGGATTATAGGAGAAATTGTACAGTTCTATGAAACCGCCGCACACCCTATTATCGCTGTTAATCATAATGGTACCGAGGTTCTCATACCTGCCGTTGATGAGTTTATTACAGAAATTAACCGCGATGAACACTATATGATAGTATCTCTGCCTGAAAATTGGTTAGAGATTTACAAGGATTAAATAAGGATTTTGGGTTAATATACACATATTAACCTAATTTTTTTATTTTTGCCCTCATGATACAGGTTATTGGCAAAGTTATCATGGCAATTGGTTTTGCTATATGCGGTATAGGGCTAGCAGACAGTCTTTTTTTCTATAATGACAAAAATCTGCTTCCTTATCTCGGAATTGGCTTTTTGGTATTTATGCTCGGTAATTTTATAGCTAAAAAAGGTAGTAAATAACCGACTGTCCTTACCTGAAAAATATTCTGATAAGTCTTGTGGCTTTGTTTGCGTCTGTTCTTGCATACATTCAGCAAGTATGCTGAGTACATATAGTTGTCTTAAATTTTGACTGTCAAATTTATTCATTCAAAGACTGCACGGCTAAATATGCCATCAGCCCAACCCCAATAATGAGTGCGTTTTCATCTATATCAAAAGTGGGAGTGTGTAAACCTGAGGTTATTCCTTTACTTTCATTTCTTGTACCCAGACGGTAGAAACAGCCTGCAATTTCATGCGTGTAGTATGCAAAATCTTCTGCTGCCATCCATAAATCCAAGTCTAATACGTTTTCTTTGCCTAAATACTCTATCGCATGCTGTTTTGCTGTATGAGTAAGTGCTTCGTTATTGTACAGAACAGGATAGCCTTTGACAATATCAAACTCGCAGCTTCCGCCCATAGACTGTGCTATGCTTTCTGCCATAAACTTCATTTTTTGGTGTGCTTCGGAACGCCATTTTTCGTCCATAGTTCTGAAAGTGCCTTCTAAATACACTTCGTTAGGAATAATATTAGTAGCACCGTTAGCGATTACTTTACCAAAAGTAAGTACAGATGGAATAATAGGAGGCGCGTTTCTACTAACAATCTGCTGTAAGGACACAATAATATGCGAAGCTATCAGTACAGGGTCAATACATTGGTGGGGTTGTGCGCCATGTCCACCTCTACCTTTTACGGTTACATAAATTTCATCGGCTGATGCCATATATTTGCCTGCCCTGAACCCTACTTTTCCTGTTTCAATAAGTGGCATTACGTGCTGACCTATAATAGCCTGTGGCACAGGATTTTGTAAAACTCCTTCTTTTATCATCAAAGATGCACCACCAGGAATTTTTTCTTCCGCAGGCTGAAAAATGAGTTTTACCGTACCTTCAAATTCATTCGTTAGCTGTGATAAAATTTTGGCAACTCCAAGCAGATTTGCAGTATGAGCGTCATGTCCGCAGGCGTGCATAACTCCACTGTTTTTGGATACATATTCGGTCTGATTAGCTTCTGTAATGGGTAAAGCGTCCATATCTGCCCGCAAGGCAATGGTTTTTTTGTCAGGATTTTTGCCCTTAATGTATCCTACTACTCCATATCCACCTATGTTTGCTTGATAAGGAATATTAAGTTCTTGCAAAATTTTTTGCACAAACAGAGAAGTATTTTTTTCCTGAAAAGAAAGTTCAGGATTTTGGTGCAGATAACGCCGTGTCTGAATTGTCTGTGGAAGCAGGTCTGCGGAAAGTTGTTGAATTTTGTTTTTAATATCCATACGTGGAGAGACCATGTAAATATACAGCGTATAATCTATTCAGGCAAATCATAAGGTTGAGTAAAAGGTTTGGCATAACTTAAACGAGTAATTCGTTGTGTTGTATGATAACTATCTAAACCGCTTACCGTGAGCGTACCAGCTTTTTCTATGTCAATATATCCGTCTTTTTGAATCAGTTCTTTATTTAACATTACTTCAAGAATCTCACCAATGATAAAAACGGTTTGATTAAACTTAATAATATGCTCTTCTGCCATCTTTAAACCAATTTTTATAGCGGCTTCTTTGACATAAGGAGCAGGTACAATATCTGTGAATTCAGGAGTAAAACCGCATTCGTCAAACTCTGAAATATCTTTTGGATAGCGTGCAGAGGTTTGGTGTGCCTTGCGAAAAAAATCTTTATGAATATGATTTATCGTAAAATACCCGTTTTCTTTGATATTGCTATACGTATTACGTTCTACGGTTGCAGTACGTACTAAAATAGCCATAGCAGGCGGATTTGCACCTACGTGAATTACCGAACTGAATATAGCTAAATTAGTTTTTTTCGCATTAGATGCTGTACCAATAAGATTGGCACTCTTAAAACCAGATAAAGAATTGACAAAATTTCTCCGAAAATTTTTTTCTAATGCTTTAATGTCTGTATTTGAAAAACGCATATAATAGTTGAAAGTTTATAGGATTTTAAGCGAGGAAAGCCCTCCGTCTGTTCTGACAATTTGAGCTGTCATAAAAGCAGAAGCCTCAGAAAGCAGAAAAGCTACTAATTTCGCGGTTTCTTTGGCATTTCCGATACGTTTTAAGGGGTGGCGTTCTGTGGCGGCTTTAAGTTTGGCTTCACTGTTTAAGAGTTTTTCTGCCAAAGGAGTATCCGTAACGGAAGGTGCTATACAGTTAACACGAATATGTGGTGCAAATTCTGCGGCTAACGAACGAGTTAAACCTTCTACTGCACCTTTTGCCGTAGATACAGACGCATGAAAAGGCATACCTATATGCACGGCTACAGTGCTGAACAACACCACAGAGGCACTGCCTGAATCTTTGAGATTGGGGTAGTATTTCTGTATTACTTTTACTGCACCTGCTACGTTTATAGCAAAATCCTGCATAAAATCGTGTTCAGTAAGGTTTTTGAAAGGTTTTAAATTAATAGAACCTGGGCAATATGCTAATCCGTGTATAGGTTCTGTTATTTCAGGTAGTGGGTCATTAAGAACATCTGCATGATAGAACTGTATATTTTTCAGTCCTTCCATATTTTTATTGGTGCGGCTGATGATAATAACTTTGTTTTCAGGTTCAAGTGTTTTTACGGTTTCAAGTCCGATTCCTGAACTTCCGCCGACAATGAGATAGGTTTTCATAATCAAAATGTAAAGAATATCCAAAAAATAAACGCTATATCAGAGTACAAATACTGCATAAACAAAGTTCCTGACAAAAAATAAACCCATCAGATTTTTTTGATACTGACGGGTCTGTTAATAACTTATTGATTATAGGTAACTGTTTTCTTTTTAGTGTGCAGTATATTCTTCTTTCATTTTGTTTTCAAGATAATTCCATGAATAGAGTTCCATACGTTCTACATCACTCATTTTCTCAATATAGCGTACCATATCAGAATTGCTGAATACAGCTCGTACTCTGCCATCCTCTCCGATAAGATATACCACAGGTACAGGAATAATATAATGGTCAGAATTGATGTTTGAGTGAAGTTCTATTCCTGCGGTTTTAAGGTTTTCTAATTCAGGATTATTTTTTGGTATTTTATAGGCACTTTTGTACATGTTTACAATACAGTTGTTTTTGTCATGACAGAAAGTAATTTTTGCACCCGTTTCTTCTACCATAGCTTGAATTTGTTCTCTGCTGTCAGGGGTAACTACAATAACTTCTACATTTTTGTTGTCTAATACCCATGCTCTTTGCACAAGTCCCAGAATTCTGTTTATAGACTCTGAACGGACAGGACTTTCAGGAGTGCTGTATATGGAATGGCTATAAAACATTAAAAGAACGTTTTTTTTGCCCTTATAATTGCGGAGAGAGATGCTGTTACCTTCTTGGCTTATAGTAACAAAGTCTGGCGCTCTGTCCCCAATCTGCATGAATTCTACTTCTTTAGCAGCTTTTACAAAAATGCTCTCTTCGCCTTTTATTAACTGTCCAAAAGATAGACTTACCAATACAACAGTATTTAAAAGTGTCAATAAAATACGCTTCATGTATAATTGATTTTTCTATTTACAAAGTTAGATAACAAGTTTAAATGGTGCAAATTTATTCTGATATTTTTCTAAATATTCAGTGGAATTATTTCATAAGTTCAGCT
Organism: uncultured Bacteroidia bacterium; assembly: GCA_938028625.1. Taxonomy (GTDB): domain Bacteria; phylum Bacteroidota; class Bacteroidia; order JANWVE01; family JANWVE01; genus JANWVE01. Next base: position 27,745 of record CALIZB010000007.1, read on the forward strand.
AATTTCTCTTCCAGACGCTCTCCGCGAAGGTTTTTTGCAATAATTACTCCGTTTTTATCTATCAAAAAAGTCATAGGGATAGCCCGTACATTAAATTGCTGTGCTACAGCACTATTTTGGTCTAATACTTGTAACCAAGTGATTTCATCTTCTTTAACAGCTTTCAACCAATCTTCACGTTTTTGGTCAATAGATACGCCAAGTACTTCAAAACCTTTGTTTTTATACTGTTGATATAAACGTTTTACATTAGGATTCTCTGCTCTACAAGGACTACACCAACTTGCCCAAAAATCTACAAGCACATATTTTCCTTTGAGTGATGAAAGTTTTATTTTTTGGTTCTGTGCATTAGGAAGTTCTATTTCAGGGATATTGGCGCCTACTTTAAAGTGCGATAATTTGGCTACACGCTCTTTTAAGGTGGTAATAAGTTTGGAACTGGGAAATTCTTTTTGGTAGACTTCTGCAAGATGGAAAAAAAGTTCTTCATTTATCGTTTCAGAAACTGCAATAGAAGGACGAAGAATAGCTTCTTTTACTTTGGGCGATGCGGCTTTTTTAAGAGCATTGTCTAAAGTTTGTTTGATTTGCTCTGTATAAGTACCGTAGAGTTCTATAAAACCACGCATTTTGTAGCCAAATTCAGGAATATAAGCCACAGAGGGATTATCAAAAGGAATGTCATCTAAAAAGTGGGCGGCATAAAAAGCAGAAGCATTTTTGTATTTCTGATGTTCAGGATTATTTTTGTCATAATTGGGATTTATGTATAGTTTGGCAACAATACTTGCTAATACTTCATTTTCTTTGGTAAATTCTTTTAATCTTGTTTCTCTCTCTTGGGAAAGTTGGTCTATACGTTTTTGTACGCTCATCTGAATTTCTTTTCGGCGTTCTTCGGTAATAGGCATACCTGTCATATCCATACCTTGTGCCGCCTGATTAACTTCTTGATAAAGAGGTTTAAGTTTGTTTTCGTATTCTAATAAAATACTGTTTAGTTGTTTGTAGGCTTTGTTTTCTACGGACTCTGTAAATTCTATCGTATTTTTAATGTCTGATGCTGTAGCCGTAGCTTTAAATTTTTCTCCACCCAAAATAACCAGAGCTGCATTAGTTTTGGAAAGACCTATCAAGTAAAAGCCTTTTACAGGCACATTTCCTTGTAACACAAATTTACCTTCTTTAATTTCTGCACTCGCTATGGGGTCATTTTTATCTTCGGTAGGGTCATAGATATTGATTTTGGCATTAGGTTCTGCATTAGTTATTGTACCTTCAATAGAAAATTCATTTTTGGCTACTTTTTTACCGCAGGCAATCCATAAAAAAAAGAAACCTGAAACGAAAATGAAAAATAGTGCGTTTTTGTAAGTTTTCATACGTGTTGCAAAGCTACAATTTTTTGAGAAATCTCCATAAAATAATATATTCGCAAAAAGTGCATGAAAAAAGATGATTTGTATTTACTGACAGCAAAACTCTCCAAAGAAGAGAAAACATATATCAGTAAAAGACTCTCTGCATTTAAGGAAAATTCAGTACTTAAATCTTTGTTTGAAGAGATTTGTAATTTATATTCTTTACCCAAACAGGAAACAGACAACCTCCTAGCAGAAAAATATGGGAAACATTATCGTACACGAAAAAAGCAACTGTATTACACCATTCTTAAAATCCTGAGAGATTATCATCATACGCTCATACATCAGATACATTTTTATATGTTGGACATTAACCTGCTTTTTGAAAAAGGTCTGTTTGAGCAAGCCCGAAAAATCCTCGCCAAAGCCAAAAAACTAGTGGAACATAACCAGGTTATTCCTTTATACATTGAACTTTTGTATATGGAACTTCGCATGAGTTACTACACGTATTATGATAACCTTAATCCTGAAAAAATCAATCATATAAAACAAGAATTTTCTTATTATCATAATATACTCAAAGAAGATATAGAATGGACTTTGACTACCTCAGAAAAACTCAGAGATTTTTTTGCGTTAGGAAATCCGCCTGAATATAAAGATTATGCTGCTATGCCTAATCCCAAAGGGCATATTTCTTTTGTACAAAAATATATTCTAGCGGGGCTGACCTACCGAAATTACTTGGATTTTGAAAACAGTTACCACTACCGTTATGAACTATGGAATTACTTCAAAAAATACCCTGAACTTACTGCTCTGTATCCTGAACTGTATCTTACAGCTGTCAATATGGCTATTATTGGTATGAATGATTTACAAAAATATGAACAAAGTTTAGCTATATTAGATGAATTATCATTACAAGACATAAAAGCCAAAATTGCACAAATAGAGATTTTTAGAATACAAGCTACACACTATACACAAGTCTATAATTTTATACAAAACTATGAAAAAGCATATATTCAAACAGAAATTTATACAAAAAATTCTTTATACCATGAACTTCATCAAATAGATAAACAACTTCTGCATCTGCATTTTGCGGTATCTTGTATAGGTGTAAAAGACTATCATAAAGCGATTTATTATTGTTATCAGGCTTTGAATGCAGAGGGGAATGTAAACATCATGAGTTTATGTGTGTTTTTATTATTTATTATACATCTTGCCAAAGGGGATAGAGAAGCTATCACTATTATTGCTCATAAATATAAAGATTTACCGTTTTATCAGCCTTTTTATTCTCGCTGTATTAGCATATTGACTGATGACGGATTGAGTACTGCCCAGATACTTAAAAATATACTCATTGAATACAAAAACCAAGATTTTAAGTCCCGTTTTTTATGGGAAAGGTATCTGAACATAGAACAACTTGTGAAAAGCGTTTTTATCTTTGAATAAAAACAAATTTTGTCATAATAGAATATAAAATACGTATCAGTACGGATATTTTTCAAAACCTTAAAAATGTACTTTTGTAACCTATGAAAAATATGTTTAGTTGCTCATGGTTGTATATGTTTTTATGATTTAGATGAGGGAGGAAAGTTTTTGTAAAAATACTATATTTATCGTTATCCAAATTGTTTTTTATATTTATACTTGGGGGACTCAATCGCCGCCCCCAACACCCTAATATACTCAAAAAAATTGAATAACTTATTTATTCAATTTTTTCACTTTTAATTTTTGAATAATTTATTTTATTTTTGATTCAAATATAGTAAATTTATCTATGTAACAATCAGCAATAAAACATCGTATTGTGGCATAATGTTGTATTATTCAAAATAATTTTGTAATATCGCGGCAAAAGAAATGTTGGCAACAATAGTAAAAAAGACACAACAACAGATTATTCTTTAAAAATATGATAAAACAGATTTACAGATTCTTGAGTCCAAAATTTCAAAATTTATTTCTTGAGTATAAAGTGGACTTCAAACCACGATACGGACATGGAAAGCCACCGCATCAAGATTTATACAAGATTATTGACTCAAATCGAGATAACTATAAAGTTTTGATTGGAAAAGCCTTATCGTTAAAGGATAAGCTATGGTCAATTCAAGATTCTAAAAAAGAGACAGATCCAACCAAACCATCATGGAATAATGGATTCTTGCCAGGACTTGATATTATTGGAATTTATACATTGATTTCAGAGTTTAAACCGAAAAAATACATTGAGATAGGTTCAGGTAACTCTACAAAAGTAGCATTTAAAGCAAAAAATGAGCAAAATATAGATACAAAAATTATCTCAATTGACCCTATGCCTCGTGCAGAAATTGACAATTTGGCTGATAAGGTGATAAGAGAACCTTTTGAGAACATTGACTTTAACATTATAGATGAGTTAAATGAAAATGACATTCTGTTTGTAGATAATTCTCATAGGATTTTGCCTAATTCTGATTCAATGGTCTTTTATCTGGAAATTCTACCAAAGTTAAAAAAAGGAGTGATTGTTCATATTCACGATATTTATTTGCCCTATGATTATCCTCAATTTATGTGCGATAGATTTTATTCTGAGCAATATGGATTAGCAATGTACCTATTAGCAAATCCTGAAAAATTTTACACGATTTTACCAAACTATTTTATTTCTGAAGACAAAGAACTTTCTGATTTGATTTCCCCAATTTGGAATCATGATAATTTAAAGGGAGTTGAAAAACATGGAGGTTCATATTGGATAAGGATTAATAAATGACAAAACTACGCCAACACATGGTATAGTGCATGCGGTTTTCAGCGGTTTACGAGGGTTCGTAACTCGTAAAATGCATAGTATTGAGATTAAGATTATATTTTTTTGCGAGTTATTTTAATGTATCTGAGGCATAATCTATTTCTTAGGTCATTTTAGGTGCTCATTTTGCATTTTTATGAATAGTTGGCATATAAAATAATTTTTGATATTTATTTGGGGCTCAATCGCCGCCCCCAAGCCCCTACTATACTCAAAAAAAATTGAATAAACAAGTTATTCAATTTTTTTAATTTTTAATTTTTGAATAATTTATTTTATTTTTGCTTCAAATATAGTAAATTTATCTATATAACAATCAGTAATAAAACATGTATAGATACAAAAGATTATCCCAAGGCAATTTACTATTGTTATCAGGCTTTGAATGCAGAGAGGAACGTAAACATCATGAGTTTATGTGTGTTTTTATAAGGCAGAAATATAGATGCTTCATAAATTTATGGCAAAAAGAAATTTCTACCATACAAAGGTACAGAAGCAAATTTTAATTTTCAACCTAAAAAATACGTATATGTACGTATAAAATAGCGGCACACAAAAGCATATCTTTGCAAAATATGCAAAAAACAGTTTTTTTAACATTTTTGGCTTTCTTAATTAGTTTTAAGCCAATTTTATCACAAAGCTATAAACAAATTTATGACAAAATCAGAGATTGTGCAGGTAAAGGTGATAGCCAATGTGTATCCGAATGGATAGACAAAGGCATAGAAAAAAGTAAAAATGACTATCAAAAAAACACCGATGAATACTACGGTTTAGTGTGTGAAAAAATCGCTATTTTCCTAGGTGCAAGAGCAAAAATAAATCCTAAAGCCTATGAATATCAAGCCATGTACCTTGAAGAGGCTCTACGAGTATTTAAAGCAAACCTGAGAAATTATCAGAACAATTATATCATGACAGGCTATGATTTAGGAGTTTTATACCGTAAAATCAGTCAATATGCTAATGCTGTCGCTGTTTTGGAAGAGGTGCTTCCCGTTGTTGAAAAATCACAAGGTAAAAACAGTGAGAATTACATTAATTTCAAATATGAACTCGGTATGAGCTACCGTCTGAAAGGTGACTACAAGAAAGCTAAAATCTGTATTGACGAAGTATTCCCTTATACAGAAAAAAATCATGCACGGGATATAGAAATGGTCAATGTATTACAGGAAAGAGGTGCGTATTATGCTACAATAGGGATATATGACCTCGCAGAACAGGATTATAGAAAAGCCATTGAAATTATAAACAATGAACCCAAATTAGTTTCGTATAAAAATACTCGTATGCTTGATGCAATAGGTGAATTAGGAAAACTCTACGTAGAAATGGGTAAATACACACAGGCGGAGGACTTAATGCTCTATGAATTAGAACGGAGATCTCTTCCCAAAGACCCCACAGCCACAGAAAGAAAAGATTATGCCCAGTTGCTTAACAGTATTGCTACTTTATATGTAAAAATGGGTAGATATGAAAATGCACTTAAATTAGCTACAATAGGACTTAAAGAAATAGAAAAAGCATACGGAAAAAATCATACAGATTATTACATCAATCTTGAAACATTAGCACAAGTTTATCTCATGCTGGGCGTATACGACAAAGCAGTTGAGAATTTTACAGAATCCAAAAATGGATTAAAAAATCTGTTGGGAGAAACACATCCTTATTATGGACTTTTAGCGAATAATCTTGCTGAGTGCTATCGCAGAATGGGTAAAAATTTAGAAGCTAAACAAAACTTTGAAATTGCAAAAACTGTATTTGAACAAAACAAACTTACAGAAACTGCTTATTATGCACTGATAGTGAATAATATCGCTGTAACGGAGATAGAACTTAAAAATTACATTCAGGCAGAAAAAATGCTCACACAAGCTCTTCAACTGATGGAAAAATCCATAGGTAAAAATCACCCTGATTATCAAATAGTACTCTCTAATCTTTCTGTTTTATGCAGTATGAACGGAAAAACAGATAAAGCCAAAGAATACGCTCTACAAAGTAAAAATCACTACATAAATCAAGTTCAGAGTATATTCCCTACCATGACCGAAAAAGAAAAATTAGAATTTATCAGCGTGGCGGATGTAATATTCAATAATTTTAATGTAATTGCTACAAAAAATGCTTCTATATACCCTGAAATGACAGGTGAAATGTACAACAACATACTTGCCCTTAAAGGAATAGCCACCAATAGCACCGTAAAAACACGACAGAGAATACTCAACAGCGGTGATACTAAACTGATTAACCTCTACAACCAGTGGCAAAAAACTAATCAGATGATTGCCAAAGGTGTTTTAATGACTGAAAAAGAACAAGAAAGTGCAGGTATCAATTTAGACTCACTCAATATCGCCGCACAAAACTTATCCCGTGATATTGCTTACCTCAGCAGGGATATTGTAAAAGAAACAGAAGTGACTCCCAAGTGGCAGGATATTCAGAAAAAACTGACAGACAGTGAAGCCGCCATTGAGGTCAGAAAAATTGTTAATCCCATAGAAAAAAGCACAGATAGTATTCAGTATGCTGTACTTATTATTACTCCCAAAAGCACACAGCCCGTATTAGTACTGTTAAAAAATGGTTCTGCCTTAGAAAATGAGCATTATGGTACGTATTCCCGAAATGTTCGCAACAAACTATTAGACGAAGACAGTTACAACAATTACTGGAAACCTATAGCAGAAAAACTTACAGGCATAAAACGAGTATATTTCTCCCCTGACGGAGTATTCAATAAAATCAGTTTGCTGGGACTGTATAATCCTGCAAGCAAGCGCTATCTTATAGAAGAAACAGAAATTGTACTTATGAACAACACGCGCGAACTGCTTAACCAAAAACCCAATAAAACTATTCAGTGGGCAAATACTAATGCGGTACTCGTCTATAATCCTGTTTTTAATACCAACCTCAACCCTGATACCAAAAACAAAGAACGGGGTAATCTAGAAGATTTAGCAGGAGAGAAAAACTTACAAGAAATAACCCGTTTTGGAGCTAAACTTACAGGGCTACCAGGTACCAAAGAAGAAGGTGAAAAGATAAAACAGGTACTACAATCTAAAAATGTAAATGTTCAAGTTTACGAAGCAGAAAAAGCCACAGAAGAAAATATCAAATCACAAAATTCGCCTAGTATCTTGCATATTGCTACACATGGCTTTTTTATGCCTGCTCAAAAAACATTGAAGTTAACCAATAGAGTAGATGCAGATGTTACTTACAATCCTATGTTACGTTCAGGATTGTATTTTGCAGGAGCAACCCACCCTGAAGCAGGTAAAAACAACAAAGACAACGGAGTACTTACCGCTTTTGAAATTCAGAACATGAACCTTGACAATACAGAACTGGTTGTTTTAAGTGCCTGTGAAACAGGATTGGGAGAAACCTCCACGTCAGGCGGTTTTACAAATTTAATGACAGACGGTGAAGGTGTTTTTGGGTTACAACGAGCATTCCGAATAGCGGGAGCAAAGTCTCTGATAATGAGTTTGTGGAAAGTAAGCGACCAAGCAACCAATTTGCTCATGCAGACTTTTTATATAGAATTAGTCAAAACAGGAAATATAAAAAGTTCTTTTTTGACAGCACAAAATACCCTTCGTAAAAACCCAGAGTTTTCGCACCCCTATTTTTGGGCGGCTTTTGTACTGACAGGAGAGTAAATATAGTGAAAAAAGGTCATTGGAATACACACCACCCAATGGCCTTCTTAATGTTGTATAATGCTATAAAACTTTTCTCAAACGTTATTTTCTGCGTTTTTTTGAGTTTTTTTCCTCTTCAAAATCATCATCCTCTTCAAAATCATCATCTTCTTCAAAATCGTCATCATCATCATCATTATATTTTTTATTCTTTTTGCTGACGGTAGTTTCTTCTTCTTCGTCAACAGGAAAGTCTTCTTCAGATGATTTTAGTCTTTGCTTGTCCTGAATAGAAATTTCATTTTCAATTTCATATAAAAATACGCATTCTATGGCTTCGTCAAGAGTGGGCAGAATGTCAAGATTTTTATCCAAATGGGCTATTTTAAGCACCTTCATCACAGAATCTTTGACCCCGCACAAAACCATTATACCGCCCATGTTTTTGCAGGTACGTTGTCCCAACAAAACAGCACTTAAACCTGAACTGTCTACAAAAGATACTTTGGACAAATCCAGAATAATGTTTCTTATTCCGCGATTAGACATGACAGTGAACTCACTTTTCAAATCAGGAGCAATGCGGGCATCTAATTTATTTTCTTCAAGACTAATCGCCCAGAATTTATCACTTTTATCTACCGAAAACTTCATGCGTGGTATGTATATGTGTGCAAAAATAGACAAAAAAAGGAATTATACAAGCAAAAAAAACGCTGATTTATTTTATTTTTTTATGTTTAATTACTGATTATCAAGGCTTTATTTTTTATTATTCTTGCCAAATTTGTTTTCTGCCAGTTTGAGTATAAAATCTTCCAACTCTGCAAAGGCTTCAGGGCGGTACTTGCTGTCCAGAGCACTTTTGTAAACTACTTTTTTGTTTTCATTGTTGTTCTGCGCCTCAATTGTGTAGGAATAATATCTGTCTTCGTCTTTTACTTCACCATATTCTGATTTATCCAAAGCCATAAACTTACTAATAAGTCCGACAAGGGTATTAAACTCTGCCTTGGTCAGTTTTGCCTTTTTGGTAACCAAACAACTAGCGTCCCACTGCGGAGTTTGTGCCATAGAGTTAGGATTTCTTTTGCTCATTTTTGCCTCATCTATGGTTGTATAGGTAATATTCATGTCGTGTATTTTTACATCTTTGTAAGCATATTCTGCACTGAAAAAATAAGATATTTGTTGTGAAAAACCGATATTAGCCATAATAAAATAAAATAAAAAGAAAAATATACATTTCATAATGCCTTGAATAGCCGCAATTTTAATACTAAATAAAGCCTCATTCAGTATTCAAAGTGCAAATTTACTTAAAAAGCAAGGTTATATTTGCAATTTTAAGGTAAGTTTATTTGTTTTGTTTCTTTAAATCAAGGATTATCGTAAAGTATGCAAAATCTACCGTTGCAATTTGGCTTTGAGTATGCGGATTTGTATAAACCGCACCGTTTACAAGACCTATTAAATGCTTTCTATAAGTTTTTAGAACAGGAAAATGCAGAAGTATCTGCTGAATTTGTTGCGTATTCTCACAGAAAAAAAGAATTTTCTGTGGTTGAAGAAGGAAATCTGTTAGTAGCAGTTGCTCCCTATTTAAGTAGGTTTATAGCTAAACTGTTTAATATAGAAAAAGAAGCAGGCTATAATGTAGAACGCACTCAGGAAACCAAAGTCATCTTTCAGTTCAAGAAAGAATTTATGGGCAAAAAATATCATAAAAACTTTGACACTACACAGTCTGCTTCTTGGGATTTGAATACACTTACCCATAAAATTAGTGAGTTAATTGGTAATAAACCTGTTACAGAACAAAGAATTGCTGTACTTGGTATGCAGCTAATTCAGGACGAAAAAAACAATGTTCCCAACAGTAAAGAAAATATACAAACGCTCTTACAGTGGTTATACAAAGCTAAAAACACTCCTCTTACGCAGGGCTGGGTGTCTTATAGAGTACCACATAAACTTAATTTTGACAAATTAGTAGAACTAGACATACGCACTGAGAATACAATTAACGTATTCTACGGACCGCAACAGTACAGACGCAGGCGTGATGGCTTCAAACTGACAGATAAGCGTATGTCAATGTTAGAAATAGATGCCGAAACCGATTATTGCATGACTTGTCATGAACGCGAAAAAGACTCTTGTAGTAAAGGTTTATTGAATAAAGAAAAACAAATAGAACGCAATCCGCTGGGTATAAAGCTCAATGGCTGTCCGTTAGATGTAAAAATATCCGAATTTCAGGCCGTACGCAATATAGGACATAGCATAGGTGCATTAGCCATTATTATGATAGACAATGCTACCGTAGCGGGTACAGGACATAGAATTTGTAATGATTGTATGAAATCCTGTATCTATCAAAAGCAAGAACCTGTAAATATTCCACAGAATGAAACCGCCGCACTTTGGGAAACCCTTCAATTGCCTTATGGTTTTGAAATATTCTGCCTGCTCCAAAAATGGAATCCATTAAATAGAGATTGTCCCGTAGAAAAGCCGTATAATGGTAAAAAAGTGCTTGTAGTAGGCTTAGGCCCCGCAGGATACACGCTTACACAATATCTCTCCCGTGAGGGTTTTGGGGTCGTAGGTATTGATGGGCTAAAATTAGAACCTTGGTCAAGAGAATTAGTTGGAGATATAGAAAATGGTATTTTACCTAAACCTATCAAAGATGTAAAAGAACTCATTGCAGAAACTGATGAACGCATTATTGCAGGTTTTGGAGGCGTTTCTGAATATGGAATTACAGTTCGTTGGGATAAAAACTTTCTTAACTTAACCTATTTAGCACTATCTCGCAAAAATCATGTACGCTTTTACGGAGGTATCCGTTTTGGAGGTACGCTTACCGCAGAAGAAGCCTTAGATTTAGGCTTTGACCATATTGCCTTAGCTACAGGCGCAGGAAAACCCACAGTTATTGATATAAAAAATAATCTTACTCGGGGTATTCGCAAAGCCAGTGATTTTTTAATGAACTTACAGCTCAGCGGCGCCGCTAAAAAAGACTCTATGGCAAACGTTCAGGTACGCCTGCCTGCTATTGTTATAGGTGGAGGATTAACCGCTATTGATACCACTACAGAAGTTGCCGCTTATTATCCTATTCAGGTAGAAAAAGTATATAACCGTTACAAACGCTTAATAGAATTGTACGGTGAAGATTTTGTACTGTCTAATTTTCAGGGAGAAAACAGAATTATTCTACAAGAATTTTTAGAACACGGTAAAATTATAGCCGAAGAACGTGAACGCGCAAGAAAAGCAGGTGAAACTCCAGATTTTGCAACTTGGGTACAGCGCTGGGGAGGAGTTAAGATGTGCTACCGAAAACGCCTCGTTGATTCACCTGCATATAGATTAAATCATGAAGAAATTCATAAAGCACTAGAAGAAGGAATAGGAATCATAGAAAAGCTAAATCCCGTAGAAGCTGTAAAAGATGAGTATGGTGCATTATCCGCAGTAATTATGGAAAAAACAGAGCTTTTACCTGACGGAAAATGGATAAATACAGGAGAATATGTAACTTTACCTTGTCGTTCTTTATTTGTTGCCGCAGGAACTTCACCTAATACTGTCTATAATAAAGAGCATAAAGGTACTTTTGAACTTCACCCGAAGAATGGATATTTCAAAAAACATAAAATTGTATATGATTTAGAAGGCAAACCAACACTATTGCCTGCCGAAGATACTGAAAAAGCCTGTTTTACGTCATTCAATTACAAAGGTAAATTTGTATCTTTCTATGGAGATAATCACCCTGATTATAGTGGAAATGTAGTTAAAGCAATGGCTTCTGCCAAAGATTTCTATAAAGATGTAGTACGCGTACTTACACACAAACAAAACTTAAATGGTGACATAAAAGAATGGCAGAATTTCACGCAAAAACTTGATGAACTGCTTATTGCAGAAGTGGTAGAAGTAGTCCGTCTAACCCCAACTATAGTAGAAGTGATTGTAAAAGCACCACTTGCTGCGCGTAAATTTGAACCTGGTCAATTCTATAGATTACAAAATTTTGAAAGTACAGCCACTATTATAGAAAATACAAAATTAGTTACCGAAGGACTTGCCCTTACAGGTGCATGGGTAGACAAAGAAAAAGGTTTGCTCTCTACCATAGTTTTAGAAATGGGAAGCAGTTCGCGTATGCTTGCTACACTTAAAAAAGGTGAGCGGATTGTTCTTATGGGACCCACAGGCGAACCTACTTATATTCCTGAAAATAAAAATGTGCTTCTACTCGGTGGAGGCTTAGGTAATGCGGTGCATTTCTCTATTGCCAAAGCTATGAAAGAAAAAGGTAACAAAGTGCTTTATTTTGCAGGATATAAAAACTCCGCAGATGTATTCAAAATGGACGAGATAGAAAAATCTACGGATATTGTGGTATGGTCTAATGACATTGGAGAGCCTATTCAGCCCCGCAGAACACAAGATAAAACCTTTACTGGTAACATTTTGCAGGCTATGATGGCCTATCATAATGGAGAACTCGGTGAAACTTCAATTAAACTTACAGATATTGACCATATTATTGTCATAGGTTCAGACAGAATGATGGCGGCAGTAAAACAAGCAAGACACACTACGTTCAAAGATATTTTCAAATCTGAACATGTTGCTATCGGAAGTATAAACTCTCCTATGCAATGTATGATGAAAGAAATTTGTGCCCAATGTTTATGCAAGCACGTAGACCCTGTTACAGGCAAAGAAGTTGAACCTGTATTCTCCTGCTTTAATCAAGACCAAGAACTTGACCGTGTAGATTTTGCTAATCTTAATGAACGCTTATCGGCTAATGCCACTTTAGAAAAACTTTCTAATCTATGGCTTACACACCTCTACAAACAGGCAGAGAGTGTTAAAAACACAGAAAATCAGATTGTATTAGTATAGGTAAAAAAAATGGAAAAGGTCATCTCGGTACGGCTAAAGCCTACTCAATGACCTTTTTTTAACTGTAATTTATATTAAATTAGAAAGCGTTTCATTGAGCAGTTTTATTTTCTGCAAGGTATCTTCTTGTTTTTTACGCTCATTTTCTATAATTTCGGGTTTGGCATTAGACATAAATTTTTCATTATTCAGTTTTGCTTCTATGCTTTTGAGAAAATTCTGCAAATGACTGATTTCCTTTTCAATTTTTGTTTTTTCCGCCTGAATATCTATGTTTTGGTTAATTTCTATTAAAATTTCCATCGTGCCAATGAGTACAGGCATAGTTTTAGGCACTTTCTGCGAAGTAAAATGCAATTGTATTCCTTTACCTTGTTCAAATTTAAGCAATTTTTCTATACTGCTTTGGTATATATTCCAGAATTTGTGATGTACGTCAGAAAGATGTATGACAAGGTTATCTTTTGAGGAGAGTTTTTGCGTATTACGGATATTTCTTAATTCTGTAACAATCTTTAGAACTAATTCAATTTCGTTGAGCAGGGTTTTATCTTGTTTGGAAAGGGATTTTGCCGTATAAACAGGTGTAACTATCAAATCTGTTTCAGGATTTGGGTCAATGCTGTGCCATAGTTCTTCTGTGATAAACGGCATGAAGGGGTGTAACAAAGTTAAAATATGCTTGAATATGGTAACAGTATGCGTATGAGTATGTTGCGATATATTATTTTTGTTTGGCTTAATCCATTCTAAATAAGTAGAGCAGAAATCGTCCCAAATCAATTTATACAAAGTCATGAGGGCATCTACAATGCGGAAATTCTCAAAGTGCTGTTCAATTTCAGCAGTGGCTTCATCTAATCGTACCTGTATCCATTGCATAGCTATTTGTTCATAATTAGATGCATTTTGAGTGGTATCTTTTGTCCAAGATTGAATTAAACGATAAGCATTCCATATCTTATTAGCCATATTTCTGCCCTGTTCCATAAGTGGATAATTTACAGGTATAGGTCTGCCCTCTGTATCTTTAACTAATTTACCTTGTGCATCTCGCTGATATTCAATAGGGAATTTTAAGTCATTACCTGCGGGAGAAGAGAATAACATACCTACCCTTACGCCGTCTGCGGAGAATTTTTCTATCAATTCCAATGGGTCAGGAGAGTTGCCGAGAGATTTACTCATTTTTTTACCTTCACCATCACGTACAATACCCGTAAGATACACATTTTTAAACGGTATTTTACCTTTGAACTCTAATCCTGCCATAATCATGCGAGCAACCCAAAAAAATAAAATTTCAGGAGCAGTAACTAAATCATCAGTAGGATAAAAGTATTTGAAATCAGGATTATCGGGGTCTTTGAAACCATCAAAGACAGAAATAGGCCATAACCATGAACTAAACCAGGTATCTACTACATCTTCATCTTGTTTTAGGTCATTTAAGGTATAATTAGGATTGATTTTTTGTGCTTTTTGTAAGGCTTCTTGTACATTTCTTGCTACAATAATAGAATTATTAGGTAGATAATAAGCAGGAATGCGTTGTCCCCACCATAATTGTCTACTAATACACCAGTCTTTTACATTTTCCATCCATACCTTGTATAAATTCACAAACTTTGAAGGATATAACTTAATTTCTCCACTTTCTATTACGGCAAGGGCTTTTTCTGCTAATGGCTTCATTTTTACAAACCATTGCATAGAAATTTTAGGTTCAACGGGTACTTTGGTGCGTTCAGAAAGTCCTACACGATTTTTATAGTCTTTAACTTCTTGAATATGTCCTTTTTCTTCTAACTCTTTGGCAATTTTTTTTCGGACTACAAATCTGTCTTCTCCTACATAAATTTGTGCGGCTTCACTCATAGTACCATTTGGGGCAATAGTATCAATGATAGGTAAGTTATGTCTGCGTCCAATTTCATAGTCCGCTATGTCGTGTGCGGGAGTAACTTTCAAACAGCCCGTACCAAATTCTTTGTCTATGTACGTATCTGCAATAACAGGAATAGCACGCTTAATCAAGGGCACATACACTTTTTTATCTATCCAGTGGGTATAACGTTCATCTTCAGGGTGTACGGCAATAGCAACATCTCCCATAATGGTTTCAGGGCGTACTGTAGCTACTACAAGGTACTCATCAGGATTATCCACACTAAAATACTTAATATAATATAGTTTGGACTGCACTTCTTCGTAAATAACTTCTTCGTCAGATACTGTAGTTTCAGCTTTGGGGTCCCAATTAACCACATACATTCCTCTATACACTAATCCTTTTTCGTATAAATCACAAAATACATCTATTACAGCTTGCGAAAGGTCTTCTTCCATAGTAAAACGGGTTCTTTTCCAATCACAACTTGCTCCAAGTTTGCGGAGTTGCTGTAAAATGATACCGCCGTATTTTTCTTTCCATTCCCAAGCATATTTCAGAAATTCTTCGCGGGTAAGAGACTTTTTACTTATACCTTGTTTAGCGAGCATTTCTACTACTTTGGCTTCTGTGGCAATAGAGGCATGGTCTGTACCTGGCACCCAACAGGCTTCAAAACCTTTCATTCTTGCTCTGCGAATAAGAATATCTTGAATAGTGTTATTAAGCATGTGTCCCATGTGGAGTACGCCTGTTACATTCGGAGGAGGTATAACAATAGTGTAAGGCTTTTTGTCAGGATTAACTTTGGCATAGAAATACCCTTTCTTTTCCCAGTGTGCATACCATTTGCTTTCTATTTGTAGCGGGTTGTATGTTTTCGCAATTTCCATAGGGGCAAAAATAATAAGAATTCGGGCAACCGTGAGTGAGAAAGAAGTAAAATGCTGTAAGGTTATCTAAAATTTATTCAAAAAAATGTTGATTATTCCAAAAATAAAATTAAAATTTGCAATGTTAAAATGAGGTGTAAAATACTTTTATTAAGCATATCGCTGTTTTTAGGGCATTCCCTTACAATAAAGGCACAAAATGCCTTACTGGATACAGCACGTACTTATACTTCGGCTGCCAAATCTTACAAAAGTCAACAACAAATATCACAAGCGCTTAAAATGTATTTACAAGCCATTCCCATTTTTGAAAAATTAAAAGAAACAGATGAATTACAAAGTGCTTACACAGAAACAGGGTACTTATACAGAGATTGGGGATTGTATGACAAATCTTTGCTCTATTTTCAGAAAGCCTACCGTTTTGCTGAGCAGAAAGGAAATAACAAAGACAAAATTGCTCTTTTACAAGGTATAGGATACAGTTTTCAGCAAAATGACGAACCCGACAGTGCCATAAAATACTATCAAAGAGAATATGAACTTTACAAACAACAACAGGATAAACGTGGTATGATAAGCACTTTGTTCAACTTATCTAATGTATATAAATCGCAGAACAAATATGAACAGGCACTCAGTAAAAATGAAGAGATATTAGATTTACAGCGGGCATTGAAAGATTCCGCAGGTACAGCTATTGCCCTCAATAATCTCGGATTTATTTGCAAGTACCTCAAAAAATACGATAATGCTATACAGTACTTTACAGAAGCTATTGAGATTAACAAAAGCCTGAAAAAGAATACGGAAAACATTACCCCGCTTATCAATGTGGGCATTCTGTATCAGAATAAAAAGAAACTCAAAGAAGCCATGAGTGCTTTTACAGAAGCCAAAAATATTATTGAAAAAAGTATAGACAAAAACAATAAAAAATACAAAGAAGAGTTGGCTAATGTCTGTAACCTTATCAGTAAAGTATATTATTTTCAGCAGGAATATGAACCTGCCAAAGAATACGCCAATAAAGCTATCAATATAGGAAAAGAACTTAAAAATCAGGAGATTTTAGTTGACGGCTACAACAATCTTTCCGATATCTATCAGAAACAGAGTAATTACAGCAAAGCATTAGAATACTATCAGAAACACATTGCGGCAAGGGATACCCTGCTTATGCAGGAAAAAGCACAGGAAAAAGCATTACAACAACGCAAAAACCTGTCAGAACGTACAGAAAATGAACTTAAACTGCTTCAAATTGAAAAAGAAATTCGTGAATTAGAACTGCGCAGGGTACAGTTAGAGAATGAGAAAAAAGAACAGGCGTATGAAATTCTGCTTAAAAACAATGAACTCAAAGAAATTGAACAACGCAAAAAACAATTAGAACAGGAAAAAGCCTACCAGTTGCTTATTGTAGAAAAACAGCGGGCAGATGCTGAAAAACAACGGGTGGAAACAGAACGCAAACAACAAGAAATTGAACTTTTGCAAAAAAATAATGAAGTACAAAATTTAGCCCTCAAACAAAAAGACCTTGAACAGGAAGACAACCGCAAAAAATTAGAACTGCTTAAAAAAGAAAAAGACCTTAACGACCAAAAACTCCGTGAGGAACGTAATAGGCGTTTATTCTTTATCGGATTGGTAGTGCTTTTTGCCATAATTATCGTTCTAGTACTTATCAGTTATTTTAATAATCGCAAAAATGCCAAACGCCTGTATCAGCAAAAATTAGAAATTGAAGACAAAAACGAAGAACTTACTGCACAAAAAGAACAGGTAGAAAAAGCCAATACTGCCCTTATAGAACAAAAACAAAAACTGCAATCTGC
Organism: uncultured Bacteroidia bacterium; assembly: GCA_938028625.1. GTDB lineage: Bacteria > Bacteroidota > Bacteroidia > JANWVE01 > JANWVE01 > JANWVE01. The sequence goes on from CALIZB010000007.1 coordinate 45,182, forward strand.
TAACGTAACTCTTTTGGAACAGAAAGCAGAAATTGAACTTAAAAACATTGAACTGGAAGAGCAGAAAGCCAAAATACAAATGGTTAATCAGGAACTTTCTGCCCAAAAAGAAGAAATTGAACGCAAAAATCAGACATTAGAGGCTCAGCAACTTGAAATTCAGCAAAAAAATCAGGAGCTTTTACAGCGTCAGGAAGAACTAGAAACTACTTTGGAGAATTTACGACAAACGCAAGACCAGTTGGTACAGTCTGAAAAAATGGCAGCGTTAGGTCAGTTGATTGCAGGTATTGCCCATGAAGTAAACACCCCTTTGGGAGCTATCAAAGCCTCCGTAAATAATATTTCCAATAGCCTTAAAGAAAGTTTAGAACAACTTCCTAAGTTAAGAGAAATACTTACCGCAGACCAACTTGTCATGTTTTTTGAAATGGTGCGTCACAGCGGAAATACAGAACACTCTATTACTTCCAAAGAAGAACGCAAAATCAAGCGGGAAATGGTCAGTTTTCTCGAAGACAACAACTTTAATGATGCAGATACCCTCGCAGACAGTTTGGTAGATATGGGTATTCACGATGCGACTCCTTATTTACCCTTATTACAGTCTGAAAATATAGGTTTTACTATACAATTGGCTTACAATATAGCTATGCAACAAAAAAATGCAAAAAATGCACTTGTTGCCGTAGAAAAAGCCTCCAAAGTAGTATTTGCACTCAAAAAATTTGCCCGTTATGACCACAGTGGAGAAATGAGTAAAGCAGATATTGCAGATAATGTAGAAACAGTACTTACTTTGTACCATAATCAGATTAAACAAGGAGTTGATATAGTGCGTAATTATCAACCTACCCCTCAAATACTTTGTTATCCTGATGAACTCAATCAAGTATGGACAAATATTATTCATAATGCTCTGCATGCTATGACCAACAAAGGCACATTGACTATTGACGTTTTTCCGAAAGATAATTATATTCATGTGCATATCACAGATACAGGACACGGTATTCCGCCTGAAATTCAGGATAAAATATTCAATGCGTTCTTTACTACTAAAAAAGCAGGTGAGGGCAGTGGTCTGGGTTTGGATATTGTACGCCGTATCATTGAAAAACACGAGGGTAAAATCAATTTTGAAAGCGAACCTGGTAAAACAACTTTTATGGTAGAATTACCTATCAAGGAATGATTTATGGTTTCGGTCATGGAGTGGTTCGGCAAGTCTACCAACCATAATGAAGAGTACTGGTATTTTCTGCTCGGAATTAGGATTTGGAAATTGCGTGAGGCATGCGGAGGGTGTGCGTTAGCATAGTGCGCAGCACCGTAGCGCAGCGTAGCCCGTAGCACGCCGACCTTGCACGCATGAGCGCTAGCAAAACGCTGTGCAAGGACACGCCCAAAAAACTAAAACAACTACTCAAAATCAATAAAATTGTTAATATAAATGAAACAAGGTGATACCGCTTTCGTGTATCACCTTGTTTGTGTGATTATAGATTTTTACTTTGTTTTTTGTGCTACAATGATATTAGCCATTCTTTCACCTTCGCTGGTATTATATCCGCCTACAAGGAAGGGAAGGGGTTTTACATTCTTTTTATCGTCATATTTTTCTTTAAGGTCTTTTTGAAAGCGTACTGCAAACATAGGAATAGGTTTTGTGTATGTACCATAATATGTTTTTTTCCATGTATTGTCAGGTAGATGCTTTAAGGGTACGCCTGTATCATCTTGAATAATCCATTCGCTTTGGTCAAGAATGAGCTTGCGTATCATAGGAAACTGTTCATCACGGTGTAAAAGATAAGAAGCGGCTTTAAGATAAGTAGTTACATTACCAAGATTTTTGATATAACTCACAAAGTCAGGAATTTTCTTTTTTAACCCTTCGTCAGAAATATCCGCAGAAAAATAACGAAGTACTTTCATAGGTTTATCTGCCCCCTTGCTGAACCATATTTCACAGCCCTGCACCTGCTTGTCCGTAGATTTTTTACCTTTGAATACTTTACCTTGTGCACCTACGTAGATATGCTCAATGTTTTCAACTGTATAACCCATTCTACCAAGGAAAAGCATCATCACGGGTATAGTACCGTTCAAACCTTGTGCGGATAAATCTGTACGCATAGAAGCTGTTTTGAAAAATCCATGACGCAAAATAGATTGTAATGATATTTCAGCAGAACGGAAGAATTTTTCAGGTTCTTTGAATTTTTCTTTGTTAATCTGCACAATATCTCCTACGGGTTCTAAACCTATCATGTGTATCGTATCTGCATTAGGAAAGAAATAAACCGCATGTAGCACATCAGGACCAGAGAAAGGATAAAAAAGATTATATTTTCGGCTGTTTATTTCTTTTAACTCCACTTCTCTCCATTCTGTAATTTTTTGCAAGCGTGTAGCATCATATTCGGACCAGTTTTTACCCAATTTGGTACTGTAACTTTTCCATGCGGCAAGCGTGTACATAGAAGCATCAATATTTTTGGAATTAGGGCTTTCTATACCTGCTATGTATTTTGAAGTTTCATCAAAAACAGGGTTAAAAGTGCGCGGTTTAGGTTCTTCCTTTGTAATTTTTTTTGCGGTATCTTTTTTTGCAGTGTCTTTGTCTGCTTTTTTACCTTTATTTCCACAATTTGCGAGGAATAATATACCGAAGGCACAGAGCAACGGTAAAAGAATATATATTTTCATATTTTATGTTGTTTTTTAGATTGGCTGATGTAATAAATAATAAGTCCTGAAAGCACAGTGGCTAAGCCCGTTTGAGATTCCAGGGGTTTATAGATAAGACCATAAACCAATACCCAGGTTTCTATGAGTAGAAACAATATAGGTGTTATCGGGTACAATAATGTTTTATAGCCAGAGTACTGTGGAGGATTATTTTTATACCTTGCTACAAATACACCGAATACTGTCATAAAAAGAAAAAGATTCAAGGTAAAACCAATGTAAGTAATCACTTGGTCAAATGTAGCGGTAAAAATAAACAATAAACTGATACTGCTTTGTATAAAAATAGCGAGCATAGGAGTATCACCGCGGCGTTTTGCGAGAAAAGAAAGTATACGATAATTTTTGCCCATAGCTTCACTCACGCGAGGTCCTACCATTACCATAGCGCTGATAGATGAAACTAATAACAAAGCAATAATAATACTCATGATATTTCCGTTAGTTTTTCCAAAAATATGAGTAGCGGCAACTGCACCTACTTCAAGCTGTCCTTTCAGTTCATCTAACGGTGCAACTTTAAGAAAAATATAATTGAGCGAAACATACAATATAACTACTATACCTGTACCGAGAAACAATGCTTTGGGAAGGTTTTTCTGTGGATTTTCTATTTCTCCTGCCATATACGCCGCCGCATTCCAGCCTGAATAAGAGTATCCTACAAAATAAAGAGAAATGGCAAAAGCGGCACTGAATATAGACTGTGAAGCCTCTGTATTGACGGCAAAACTTACATCGCCTTCACTTTTGGCGAATAAACCTGTCAGAATAAACACTACAATAATAGCTATTTTAAGAGTTGTAAATATGTTCTGAAAATTCTTTCCTAATCCAAAGTGAATACCGTGCATAATGCTGATAAGAATTACTATACCTGCGGCAAAAAACGGTTTAGGTAGCTCGGGATAAATATAAGCCACGTATTTACTCATTGCCATAGATGCTGCAGCCACAGGGGCAGAAAATCCTACCGTAACGGATACCCAACCTGACAAAAAACCCAAAGCAGGATGATAAATTTTACTCAAATAATTATACTCTCCGCCAGATTCTGGAAAACGACTACCTATCTCACCATAAATCAATGCGCCGCATAAAGCTACTATACCTCCTACTACCCATAAAAACACTAATGCAAAACCTGAAGAAATTCCTAATGCCTGAAACCCTAAACTAGTGAATACTCCTGTACCTACCATATTAGCAATGATAAGAGAAGTAGCCGTGAACAAACCTATTTTTTTGTTATTGTATGACATCAAAAAGTACGTGCAAAAATAGAGTATTTAATGCAAAAAAATCTAAATTATTTTCTGAATTCTCTTGCTATAAATTAAAAACCTGCATTTATTTTGTAAGCATTTTTAATAAAATTTGTGTAAACCAATTTTCATCTGCATTGCTGATACGGGTTAAAAGAATATCTGCATTAGTTACAAATTTTTCTATATTTTCTATGGTCTGCTGAAAAGCTACGGCTTCGGGATTGTTTGGGTCAATTTCTACATCAGAAACCTGTTCTATAATACGGCTTACGGGGTTAAGTTCTCGTTTTTTTCGTTCCTGAATAATGCGCATAGCAATAGTCCATATATCTTTTTCAGCAACAAAGTATTCTTTTCTATCGCCCTGTTTAAGTTCTTTGCTGATAAGTCCCCAATCAATCAAAGCCCGGAGGTTCATGTTTGCATTGCCGCGGGATATATTCAGACGTTCCATAATTTCTTCTGCACTCATAGGTTCGGGAGCTATCATAAGCAAAGCATGCACTTGGGACATAGTTCGGTTTATACCCCACGATGATGCTAATGCCCCCCAAGCCTGAATAAATTTTTCCTGTGCTTCTTCTAATTTCATGTATGCCATGCAAAAGTAATAAATTACTGCAAAATACACGGTAGCTTTAAATAGATTTAAGAAATTCCGCTATTTGTTTGTATTCCTGTTCTATAATATTGTGGCTTGCTTCTGCAATCTGCAAAGAAAAATGGTGTTTTTTTGCTGTTCTATGGGCTATTTTTACAGAGAGCACTTCATCATACCTGCTCCATATCAAAAAAACTTTGTTTTTATACAAAGATAATCGGGGTACATCTGCCTGATATGCCGCATATTTTTTCCATATCTGAATAAGAATTTTTCTTCGATGGGTATTCTGAATATGAGCAAGGTAAAACTTTGCTTTTTTGGAAGATATAAAACGCATTTTTTGAAAGTTTTTGATTAAAAACTGCCATAATTTACTTTCAATTATGCGGTATAAAAGTTTTTCTGAAATCCATTTTTTTTGAGAAATCCATTGTAAAAGATGTGTTTTAAGTCCATCTGCATTGATAAGAATGAGTTTATTAAATTTTTCAGGGTTAAGTAAAAATAAATTTTGTGCAATACGTCCTCCGATACTAAATCCAAGCAGATATATTCTTTGATAGCTGTATTTATGTACTTCTGCGAAAATATTTTGTAAAAGTTCCTGCGGCGTATAAACAGCATTTACTTCACTTTCAGGGTTTATATAAGGTAAATGCACTAAAAGCCATTGAAATTCGTTTTCTGTTTCACGGACGAGAGAATCAAAAGCCCGCATATCTTGTCTGTATCCGCCCAAGGCTACAATTAGTATTTCTCCTTTACCATAATGGGTTGATAAGCACATAGAGACACAAAAATACACCAAAAAAATAAATAGTGTTGCTAAAAACCAACACTATTATCATGAAACCACTTTTTAGAGAGATTTTTATAGGTCATCTTTTACATTGGCGGGAGGTGCTTTGATGCCTACCAACAAACTGCTGAACTCCTTGGCTTTCCATATACCCTTATCGTTCTTAACAAGAGTAATAGGTCTTGGGCTGTCTGCACCAGAGCATTTTACAAATATCTTTATGGTATTCTCGTCTATGTCGCTATATGGATTTTTTTTGCATTCTACTACAAAAGGTGCTTGGGCGGCATAACTGTTCTGATTAGAAGTACCTTTGAAGTAAGAATTAGCAAGGTAATTGTTTTTGGTAAGCTGTGTTTTTACCGTCCACATGTCAGATTTGGCAATAGTGAAGCCTTTATAGCTTTCATTGCTGTTGCTTTCTTCTAATCGGCTTCGGTCTATACTTACTATCAGATACCCTATATTTTCTTTAGGATTAGCCTGATACTTGCGCATAGCCAGTACAAACATTGCCGCACCACCTTGCGGAGTATTAGCAATTTCATCTCTCAATTTTACAAACTCATCAATAGAGTTAGGTTCAGAGGATATTTTTACGGGAGATAAATCTTGGGACATAACTGAAAAGTTAGATACTATGAATGTAAGAATTGTAATAATAAAAATGGACTTTCTCATAACTGCGTAACTATACGAAAACATGCAAAGCTTTTAGTTGCATATTGGGTAAAAGTACATAATTAAAAAGTTAAAGAAAGGTGTACGCAGACAAAAAAGTACTCTATCTTGTGATATTTGGTCTATGAAAAGGTACTTCTACATAGATAAAATCACTTTTTACAGGTTTATAGTCTTTTATTTGCGGTTCCCATGAAGGCATATTCTCCACTACTCTGATAGCTTCTTTATCAAAAACGCTACCCATACTTTTTGTAACAGTTATATCCGTAGTAAAGCCTCGTTCATCTAATCGCATTTTTAGGATAACACTACCTTGTGCGGTTTGATTTTCAGGATAAATAGTTTCACTTTGTATGTAGCGTTTCAAGGCTTCATTCCCTCCTACAAAACGGGGTGGAGCATCTTTTATATTTTTACTTGTGCTCTCAGAAGATTCTACTTCTTCAATAGGTGCTTTCATCATACCATGACGTGGGATAGAGTCATTATTCTCTCCGTACTCATCTTTGGGGTCGTGCTTAGATTTTTTCCATATAAAAATAAAACTATCTTTTCCATGATAATAAATTCTATGTACTATGCCCAAGACAACAGGAATAAACAAAAGTAAAACAGCTATGGTAATTCGGATTTTTGCAGACATGACTTTTTTAACGAATTCTTATCTTGCAAAGTTAAAAAAAATCGGATAAAAAATTTATGCTTGTGATGAATGAATAAAAATTCTTTACCATTAAAATTCACTATTTTTGCGGTGATGAAAGTATTTGCAATATTTTCTTTGACTTTTATTTTGGTACTCACTTCTTGTAACTGGTTCAGAACGAAACCTGTTGCGGACAGCACAGTTCTCGCACAGATTGGAGAGAAAAAACTGTTTAAACAAGATTTAATTGCTTACTTGCCCAAAGGACTTTCCTCAGAAGACAGCACAAAATATGCTCAGGCCTTTGTAGAAAAATGGGTAGCAAAAAATCTTATTGCCCAAAAAGCCATAGAAAATATTCCTGATATTGAAAAAAAAATTCAATATCAAGTAGAAGACTATAAAAATGACTTACTTGCGCATCATTATCAGCGAGAATTTTTATATCAGAAATTGGATACCACAGTAACTCGTGAAACACTCATAAAATACTACCAAGACCATCCACAAGATTTTGAACTCAAACAATCTGTACTACAATGTACTTTTCTTAAACTACCTAAAAAAGACCGTGAAGTCCCTAATGTAAAAAAATGGTTAGCTTCTAAAAATCCTAAAGAAAGAGATAAACTTCGTCAAGTTATGCTTTCCAAAGCCCAGCGTATGACACAGGACTCTTCATGGCATTATTGGAGTAACATAGCCCGTGAGTTTCCAAAAACTGATATTGATGAAAAAGAAATTCAGCCTAATAAACTCTACGAACAGCAAGATGAAAATTATATTTATTTACTCTACGTGTATGCTAAAAAAGAAGCTAATGCTACAACGCCTATGGAACTTGTAGAGAAAACCGTGAAAGAACTTATCATCAGCCAAAGGCGTGAAAAACTTATTCAGGATTTAGAAAAAAACCTTATAGAAGAAGCACTAAAGAGCAAAAAGCTCATATATGGTACAAAGTAAAAAGGCTTTACAAATACCAAAGACTATATTCCTGTGCTATTATCGTATTTCATTTTATTTATTACTTTTGTGGCAGTTATACAAACCCATGAAAACAGCATACAGAACCCATACTTGCGGTGAACTTCGCTCTGAACATAAAGAACAAACTGTAACCCTATGCGGCTGGATACAGCGCATACGCGAACTTAAAGGACAGAATTTTGTAGATTTACGCGACAGATATGGTATTACACAACTTGTATTCAGCCCACAATATAACGAAATTTTGTATCAACAATCTAAACAGTGGAACAGAGAAACGGTTCTTCAGGTTACAGGTAAAGTAACCGAAAGAACTTCTAAAAACCTTAATATCCCTACAGGAGAAATAGAAATTATTGCAGAACAAGTAAATGTACTTAATCCTGCGGTTCTACCTCCTTTTTTAATTGAAAATGATACTGACGGCAGTGAAGAACTCCGTATGCAGTACAGATATTTGGATATTCGCAGACCTGAACTACGAGATAATCTTTTACTTCGCCATAGATTTACGCAAGCTGTAAGAAACTATATGGACAGTCAAGGATTTGTTGAAATAGAAACCCCCGTACTCATAAAATCTACTCCCGAAGGTGCAAGAGATTTTGTTGTTCCCAGCCGTATGAACAAAGGACAATTTTATGCTTTGCCGCAAAGTCCACAAACCTTCAAACAGCTCCTTATGGTAGCAGGTATGGATAAGTATTTTCAAATAGTAAAATGCTTCCGCGATGAAGACCTACGTGCAGACAGACAGCCCGAATTTACTCAAATAGACTGTGAAATGAGCTTCGTCAGTCAGGAAGATGTGTTGCAAACTTTTGAAGGACTGACAAAATACCTTTTCAAAACCTTAAAAAACATAGATTTACCTGATTTACCCCGAATGACATATTCTGATGCTATGCGATATTACGGTTCAGACAAGCCTGATACCCGTTTTGATATGAAATTTGTAGAGCTAAATGAAGTTACAAAAGGATTTGGTTTTTCTGTATTTGATAATGCAGAGTTAGTAGTAGGTATTTGTGTAAAAGGCGCAGCAAATTTTACTCGCAAACAATTAGATACTCTTACAAATTTTGTAAAAAAGCCTCAAATTGGTGCATCAGGATTGGTATATGCACGAATAGAAAATGACGGAAGCGTAAAATCTAGTGTAGATAAATTTTATTCACCTGAACAACTTTTACAATGGAAAGCTAAATTCAACGCACAAGAAGGTGATTTATTGCTTATTTTATGCGGTAAAACAGATAAAGTCCGCAAACAGCTTTCAGAATTACGTTTGGAAGTAGCTCAGCAATTAGGATTAAGAGATAAAAACACGTACTCCTGTCTTTGGGTAGTAGATTTTCCTTTATTAGAATGGAACGAAGAAGATAATCGTTGGTATGCCATGCACCACCCTTTTACCTCACCCAAGCAGGAAGATATACAGTTTTTAGGTACAGATAACGCAAAAGTAAGAGCAAATGCTTATGACTTGGTTATCAATGGAGTAGAAATTGGAGGAGGTTCTGTACGTATTCATGATAAAATGTTACAAGCCAAAATGTTTGAAGTATTAGGATTAAGCAAAGAAGAAGCAGAATACAAATTCGGCTTTTTAATGGATGCTTTTGAGTATGGTGCGCCTCCGCATGCGGGTTGTGCTTTTGGATTAGATAGGTGGGTTATGCTTTTTGCAGGTGCAGACAGTATCCGTGAAGTAATGGCATTTCCTAAAAACAACATGGGCAGGGACACTATGATTGATGCACCTTCTGTCATTGATGAAAGTGTGATGAAAGAACTCGGAATATCTATAAAGCAATAATTCTCACTATATTCTCTAAACTCTTAAATTTTTTTGGGCGTGTCCTTCACCCTTCGGCGAGCTCAGGGTTCAGGTCGGCGTGCTACGGGCTACGCTTCGCTTCGGTGCTTTGCACCAAACTTACAGTTTGCCCTCCGCATGCCTCACGCATCCGCATTGAATAGCCATGCGTACTTAAACAAGTGTTTTTATACTAAAAAATTTAGTATACATCTAACGCATATAAAGGTCAGATAAATTTCTGTAAATAAAATTTGTAAAACTGATAACAATTATTTAACTTTGAAAGTTATTCAACAAACCCATCAAAACAAAAAATACTATGCGAGGTGTTAATAAAGTAATTATTGTAGGCACTGTGGGCAGAGACCCTGAGGTGAAAACCTTTGAAAATGGAGAAATTGTAACTTTTTCTCTCGCTACAAACGAAAGCTATAAAGATAAAAACGGCAATTTGGTAGAAAAAACAGAATGGCATAATATCTCTATCGGAATTCCTAATATCTGTGAAGTTGCCAAAAAATATGTAAAAAAAGGGGATATTGTTTATGTGGAGGGTAAAATATCTTCCCGACAGTACGAAAAAGCTGAATTTCCAGGTGCAAAATTCACTGCTCATGAAATTAAAGTAAACGCTTTAACACTTATCAGCTCAAAGCAAAAAAGCAATGATAATAACCATAATACTGAAAATACCGTTATTCAAGCAGAAAACTCAGATGATGACTTGCCATTCTAAAAAACTTTGTAACTTTGCACCGTTTTGAATATAGAAGACCCATTATCGTGTTTGCTGAATATTACAATCAATATTGTGGTATTCAGCTTAGAAGACGTTCTGACCATAACAGCCATATTATTTTTACTCTTCTGCTCATCGCTGATATCTGGTTCAGAAGTAGCCTTTTTTTCTTTATCCCATACACAGATAGAAGCCTTTAAAGACAGCAAAAGCCGCAAAGAAAACAAAATATACAAACTGCTGCACAAACCCAAAGAGCTTATCGCTACGCTTCTGATAATCAATAATTTTATCAACATTATTATTGTTATTCTCATTGCTTTGCTGGCAGAAAAATATCTTGTAGAGTATTTACATCTTTCTCAATGGCAAGTTTTTGTTGTAGAAACAGTACTCACTACTCTTGTTATTATATTTATCGCAGAAGTAACCCCAAAAGTATATGCCTCACAGCGGAATGTACAATTTGCCAAAAAAACGGTGTATATGCTGGATTACGGGCAAAAAATATTCAAACCTTTTGTTCACACTATGGTAACAGGTGCAAACTGGTTTGAAAAAATGAAAAACAAACAGAAACAAAAAGAAATTGATACACAGGAACTAATAGATGCCATTAACCTTACTTCTGACCAAGATACTCCTGCCGAAGAGAAAAAAATACTCAAAGGAATTGTAAATTTTGGCAATATCGTAGCTCGTCAGATTATGACACCGCGCCTAAACATAGTTGCTCTACCTATAGATGCCTCATTTAGCAAGGTTTTACAAAATATCCGTGAAAATCGCTATTCACGCATACCCGTGTACAAAGACAAAGACCGAAGAGAAGATATACAAGGTATTTTGTACGTAAAAGATATATTACCTTACATTCATGAAAAAGATGACTTTGAGTGGCAAAAATTATTAAGAGAACCTTATTTTATCCCTGAAACTAAAAAAATAGACGAATTATTTTATGAATTCAAGCAAAAACATGTGCATCTAGCTATTGTAGTAGACGAGTACGGTGTAGTAGTAGGTTTAGTAACTATGGAAGATGTTATAGAAGAAATTGTAGGTGAAATTCATGATGAAGCTGAAGAAGTAAAAAATTTTTATACCAAAGTAAATGATACCACTTACCTTTTTGACGCTAAAACAAGTATTACAGACTTTTGTAAAGTCTTAAATATAGAAAATGAAATTTTTGATGAAATCAAAGGAGAAAATGAAACCTTGGGTGGACTACTTCTAGAACAACACGGCAGAATGCCTGCCAAAAACTATCAGTTTACTTTTCAGAACTTCAAGTTTATTGTAGACGCTGTAAGCAAACGCAGAATTGTACGGATTAAGGTCATTCTTTTGGACAATGCAGTGGCAGAAAATTAAATACAACACAATTTATATTAGGATAACAAAAAATTTGAACCTTTATGTTAAAACTTTGTTTCTCAAAAGCGTATGACGCGTTTTATTTCTATCATTGTCTTCACCCTGTTCTGTTCATCAGCATTTGCACAAAAGAAAGGTATTCTTATCGGAACAGTAAAAGACAAAAACACCCAAGAATTCTTACCTGGTGTAAGTATATCCGCAGATAGCACCACAGGCACACTTACAGATGAAAACGGAAACTATCGTTTAGAGCTACCTGTGGGAAGCTATAACATCACTGCCCGACTTATTGGCTATAAAAGTCAAATAAAATCTGATGTAGTTATTACCTCAGGAAATACACTATCACTTAACTTTGAGTTAGAAGATGTAGGACAAACTACTAATGAAGTAGTAGTAGAAAGCAATTTTTTTCAACAGCCCGTAGAAAGTCCAAATTCGCTTCGGACAATGAGCTATCAAGAAATAAAAGCTAATCCAGGTGGTAATTTTGATGTATCCAAAGTAGTGCAATCTTTGCCTGGAGTAGGGGGTTCTATTGGATTTAGAAATGATATTATTGTACGCGGGGGCGCCCCTAACGAAAATATTTTTTACCTTGATGGTATAGAAATTCCTAATATCAACCATTTTGCTACACAAGGTAGTGGTGGAGGACCTGTTGGTATTCTCAACGTCAGTTTTATAGAAGATGTATCTATGAGTACCAGTGCTTTTTCAGCAAGATATGATAACGCACTTTCTTCTGTACTTCAATTCAAACAAAAAAATGGTAGCACAGAACGCACACAAGGAAATATGAGGTTAAGTGCCACAGAATTTGCAGGAACTATTGAAGGCTATCTTGGTAAAAGTAAAAAAACTACATATCTTTTTTCTCTACGGCGTTCTTATTTACAGTTTTTATTCAAAGTAATACAACTGCCCTTCTTACCTGACTATTGGGATAATCAATTCAAAATACACAGACAAATAGATAAAAATAATGAGGTATACGTTATTGGAATTGGTGCATTAGACGATTTTAAGCTAAATATCCCTGATAACGCTACATTAGAACAACAACGCATTCTTAATGGTGTACCTGTATTCAAACAGTATTCTTATACGCGGGGTATAGCATGGAAACGATTAGTTAAAAATGGATACATGCAACTTGCTGTAAGCCGAAATGTGCTTCAAAATTTTGCTGAAAAATATGACGACAATGACAAATCTAATCCCGCAAAAAAACGTTTTGAACTCACTTCGCGCGAAGCTGAGAACAAAATTCGTTGGGAAATGAACAAATATATAAATAAATGGAAATTCTCTTATGGTGCAATGTCGCAGTATGTTATTTACAGAATGGATACCTATAATCGTATTCGTCAGGAAATAAGAGATAACAGCAACAACCTCATTCAACCTGCTATCATCATAGACTATAACACACAAGTCAGTTTTTTCAAATTTGGGGCATTTGGACAAGTTTCACGCAGTTTCTTGGGGGAAAGATTACGTACCTCACTCGGATTGCGTACTGATATGAATACTTTTACTGAAACAGGGTTAAATCCTTTACAAACCCTCTCGCCACGTTTTGCTGTAGCATATTCCTTTACTGATAAATGGAGTATAAATGCATCAGCAGGAAGATATTACAAAACACCTTTTTACACAGTATTAGGCTTCAAGGACAATAACGGCAATTATTTGAATAAAGACGTTCGTTATATCCAGTCTGACCATTTAGTTGCAGGCATAGAATACATTCCTGCTAAAGCTACACGAATTACCATAGAAGGTTTCTATAAAATGTATGATAATTATCCCGTATCTAACAGAGATAGCGTTTCTTTGGCTAATCTTGGTGGAGATTTTGGAATACTTGGCAACGAAAATGTTACTGATATAGGTAAAGGTAGAAGTTATGGAGTAGAATTTTTATTCCAACAAAAATTTACTAAAAATTTCTATGGTATTTTAGCATATACATTATTTTGGAGTGAATTTACAGGATTTGATAGAAATAAATACATTCCTTCCGCATGGGATAATCGCCATTTAGTAGCTTTTACAGGGGGATATAAATTCAAAAAGAATTGGGAACTTGGTATTAAATATCGTTTATTGGGGGGAACACCTTATACGCCATACGATACGGTAGCTTCAAGGTTAAATTATGCTACCACAGGTTCAGGAGTATTAGATTACAAAAAATTCAATACTTTACGATTAGACCCATTCCAGTCGTTAGATGTGCGTTTAGATAAAAAATGGAACTTTAACAAATGGACATTAGACATTTTCATTGATATTGTCAATCTATTAGATAGTCCTAACTGGGCGCCTTCCAGCTATACTTTTAAGATAGATAATCAAGGGGCAGATATTTATGATACTACTGACGGAAATGCACTTTTACCTGACGGTTCTAATGCAAAACCTACTTATGTTCGAAATAGAAGTAGCTCTCGTTTGCCTAGTATAGGTTTTATCATTGAATTTTAATTTGTAGCTTATTTTTTTACAGTAGTTTTTGCATATAAAAAAGAGTTTTCTAACTTTGCTTTTCTATGTACGAAACTTTAAAGCCTGTTCTTGAAAAAGAGCTTGAAAATATAAAAAATGCAGGATTATATAAAAAAGAACGTGTAATCACTTCCCCACAAGGTGCAGATATTACATTAGATACAGGTTCGGAAGTGATTAACTTTTGTGCAAACAATTATCTTGGTCTATCTTCTCACCCTGTTGTGTTAGAAGCCGCTAAAAAAGCCATTGATACACATGGTTTTGGTATGAGCAGTGTGCGTTTTATTTGTGGTACGCAGGATATTCACAAGATTTTAGAGAAAAAAATTGCGGATTTTCTTGGTACAGAAGATACTATCCTTTACGCTGCCGCTTTTGATGCTAATGGTGGTGTATTTGAGCCTTTGTTCAATGAAGAAGATGCTATTATTTCTGATGCTCTTAATCATGCCTCTATCATTGACGGAGTAAGGTTAAGCAAAGCCGAACGCCACAGATACAGCCATGATAACATGCAAGAGTTAGAAGAAATTTTGCAAAAAACACAGCATAAACGCCATAGAATTATTGTAACAGATGGAGTTTTTTCTATGGACGGCACTATTGCCCAATTAGATAAAATTTGTGATTTAGCAGATAAATATAAAGCGCTTGTTATGGTAGATGAATGCCATGCCACAGGCTTTATGGGTAAAACAGGTAGAGGTACAATTGAATACCGTAATGTAATGGGCAGAGTGGATATTATCACAGGAACACTCGGAAAAGCACTCGGTGGTGCATCAGGGGGATTTACCACAGGTAGAAAAGAAATTATAGAAATACTCAGACAACGTTCTAGACCTTATTTGTTCTCTAATACCCTAGCTCCTTCTATTGTAGGCGCAAGCATTGCCGTGTTTGATTTACTTTCTTCTACCACCGAACTACGAGATAAATTAGAAAAAAATACCAAATACTTCCGCGAAAAAATGACTGCCGCAGGTTTTGATATTAAACCAGGCACACACCCTATTGTTCCGATTATGCTTTATGATGCAAAACTCAGCCAAATATTTGCTGATAAATTACTTGAGAAAGGTATCTATGTGATAGGTTTTTACTTCCCCGTAGTTCCCCAAGGGCAAGCACGTATACGCGTACAAATATCCGCTGCACATGAACAACATCATTTAGACAAAGCTATTCAGGCATTTACAGAAGTAGGTAAAGAACTCGGAGTGCTGAAGCAGGCAAATTAAACTTAAACTAAATGTTTTTAGTGGAAAATATTCCTGAGCGCCCTTGTTCGGGAATAATAAAAATGAAATTTTTCATATACACATTCTATATGCAAAACTCACATTAATAGTATTTTCGCAATGAATGAATGTGATGTGTTTCGTACGATTGACTAATAACGTTTTCGGGCTTGGCGAAGGTGGGGGTTTTCACCACAAATATATCTGCAGAGCACTGAACCGCCACTTTTGCCAGACCCGTGTTATGCCTTCGTTATTTTTTTCTAAATATGGATGTTCTTTGATTTGATCAACCGTTACCTTAAATCTATTTAAGTATTGCTCTTGCTTCATAATTGTTTTTAAGCTTAAATGTAATAATACTCTTTGAGGAGTCATTATTCAATGAGCATAACATTTTTATTGCCGTAATACTACATTACAATACGACGATACTGCTACAATAAAAGATTTTACGCAACTGCTTACTATAAAACGATATTCTTTTAGAAGTATTAAAACCTATAAGAATGCGCTGATACAGTTTTTACAGGCATTGTCATGTAAAAATCCCGAGGAAATTACCATAAAAGATATTGAAACCTTTATTAACCAATATACAATCTGACAAATATACCCAAAAACACCTATCTTTGTATCTATGAATTTTTCTTTATTAAAGCTCATTATCCGGCGAGAGTATCTCAATAAGGTAAAAAATAAGGTTTTTATTATCAGTACCATACTTGCACCTCTGGGCTTAGTGGCAATTATTGTGGTTCAGATTGTAGCGGCTATGTATACCAAACCTGAAAACCTTGTTATCGGCATTATAGACGAACAGGGAAGTATTGCCAAAAAAATACCTTCTTCCTATCAAAACTTTACTTTTAATATTTTACAGGGTTCTGTTATACAAAATTTGCCTGCTATACAAGGTAAAGATGCTAAACTCAATGGAATTATCCATATTCCCAAAACTTTTACCGAAGAAGGCGGAGAACTCACGTATTACGGAAAAAACACGCTTAGTGTAGGCAATCATTCCAAGTTGAAAAACCTGTTTGTACGGACCTTAAAGAATGAACAGCTTGTCAAAGGCGGTATCCGTCCTTCACAGTTGGACAGCATTAAAGCCATAGTAACCATATCCAATGTGGAAGTAAGCGACAGTGGCAGTGCTCGGCAAACCAACAGCGTAATCAGTATGTTTATTGGTTTTGGGGCAAGCATGCTCCTGTATATGTTTTTGTTTGTATACGGAGCTATTGTGTTGCGTATCGTGCTGGAAGAAAAAACCAGCCGCGTGGTAGAAGTCCTGCTGACTTGTGTAAAACCCATACAACTCCTGATGAGCAAAATTATTGCGGTTCTTCTGGTAGGGCTTACCCAAATCGGGATATGGTTTGCCCTGGCAATAGTATTTGGCAATATATTCTCTCCCTTGCTGATGAAAAATACTGTTCCCAAAACTCCACAGATAGAGCAACAAACAATGAACAATCCTGTTCAAACGCAAAATATGGTCAGTAACGCTCCGCAAAAGTCCAATGTATTGCAGGCACTTTTTGCTACTTCTCCGATGATTCTTGTATATTTTGTACTGTATTTTATAGGTGGATACTTATTTTATGGTTCTTTGTTTGCCGCAATTGGTTCTGCGGTAGACAGTGAAACCGATACACAGCATTTGCAATTACCGATAACCTTGCCAATTATTATTCCTATTTTATTTACAGGACATATTTTAGAAAATCCGAACAGTAGCATTTCAAAGTTTTTATCTTATTTTCCAATGACCTCACCAATGACTATGCTTACACGTTTTACTTCAGGCAGGGTAGAATGGTGGGAAATATTCCTTTCTCTTGTATTGCTGTATTTATTTGTACTCGGTGCATTATGGATTGCCGCTAAAATATATAGAGTAGGAATTTTAATGTACGGCAAAAAACCTACTTACAAAGAGCTCTGGAAATGGTTAAGAATGTCATGAGAATTTAAGAATTATTATTTTGGTCAGTGAGTAGCGAAGCACGGTTACTACTGAGCTTGCCGAAATGATTTTATTTTGATTTTTGATTATTTATTGGATGATGATTTCAAATGTATGATAGTTTATTTTGATTTGCCCAAATTAATATTTTACTTTAAAGTGATACCAATGATAAAGAAGTTTTTTTGAAAAAGTAGTATAACGTCTAAACAATCTGCAAATTCTTCTTAACCAAAAGTTTCTACCTTATATACCTTTAGTATATTTCTTACCTATTAAATGCTTGAAATAAGGCAATAAATCGGCAAAATCTTTCCAATCATCAGTAACAAAGAAATCTATTTCTATGCCCTCTAAGCGTTTAAGTAAGTTTTTGACCCTGTTTTTATTACGTTTACCCATTGTAACAGCAAGTATCTCTTTGCTACTACTACAATAAGCATACAAAATCCATACTTTGCGTTCTTTTTTGCCTACAAAAGACCAAAGCTCATCTATTTGAACTTGTTTATTTATAATACTTCTTTCTAGACTGGACTTGGACTTGTTTTTCCCATTTTAGAATCAATCGTAAAACGGCATTAATGCTGACTAATAGCACATTACAAATATCTTTTACACCACTACCACGTAAAAGCATACGCTTCATTAACTCTTTTATCTCAGGATTACAAGCATTGTAGAGATACTCGTGCTGAAATTGTTTATTGCAAGACTTACATTTGTAGTTCTGTTGTGAGTTATTTTTTTCCCATTTTTCACTATCTTTGCACTATGGCAATGAGGGCAATTTAGTTTTTGGATTACTTTAGACATAATCACAAAATTAAACTCTACTTGCCTTTTTACAAGCTATCATACAGTTAGAGTCACCACCATTTATTGTTGCAAAATGAAAAGTAAAACCCTGTTTTCCTATCCGTTTTTTTGGAGTATTAGCTTTGTTCTGTTATGGAGCATATTGTACTTTATTTTTGGAGAAAAAATCAGTGTAAATAGCGGTTGCGGTTATGATGGTCAGTTATATTGCGTCATAACCCAAAATTTTGATACCTTTATTCTGAACAAATCTTTTTCTGCCTATTATGCAAACAGAATTTTGCCTTGTGGAATAGTCCATTTTTTACTCAAAATACTAGGTTTTTCGCTTACTGTACAAAATATTATCACAGGGTTTTATGTGCTCAATACAGTATCATGGCTCATTGCATTTATATTTTGGCATAAAATACTGAACTATTACCATATTTCAAAAAGTATTCAGTGGTTAATGAACATACTCATACTGCTAAACTTTTACTTTCTCAAACTCATATTTTATTACCCTGTACTTACGGACAGTATGGCAGTTTTATTTGGAACTATGCTGTTATGGTTTTATATTCAGGATAAAGTGCCTTATTTAGTTTTAACAGGTTTTCTTGGGGCATTTGTGTACCCTTTGTTTGCTGTATATGCGTGTGTACTGATTGTGTTTTCCACTCATTTTAAGTTAAAATTACCTGAAAAACAAAGTAAAACCCTTACAGATTATGGCATTACTGCACTTTTGGTGATGCTTTTTGTAGTATTCCGAATGTATGTAGCTTATCGTATAAGCTATGTACAAAGTATAGGTTTTCAACTCAATACATTGCTGTATATAGCTCTATATGGTTATATTTTCCATAATATTTTACCTTGTTATACGGTTGTAAAAATAAACAAACCATATTTTATATCATATTTTATTCAAAAAAGCACTGTCAGGAGAATAGCTGTTGCAATACTTTTACTTTTAACTGTTACAGCGATAAAACTATATATTTCACAGCAATCTGTAATGTCAAACCCTGCACTAATACGTATAATTAAATGTTTTGCAGGAATAAATTTTAATGGTGCGCTGCGAATAACTGAATATTTTTCAGGGTTTGGGCTGATAGCCGTTTTTTTTATACTGTTTATCAAAAAAATTACTTATACAAGCCTTAAACAAAGTTTTGGTTTTTATTTTATAGTACTGATTTTCTGCTGTATTTCTAATTTTCAAAAAGAAAATCGTGCCTTATCAGATATACATGTGTTTATTTTATCAGCCACAGCATTAACGCTACATACTTTACCAAGTATTAAGAAATATCATATTTTACTTCTTGGTTTATACAATTTATTGCTTTCAAAGTGGTATTTGCCTATCGAAAAAAGCTGTTTATTTTGGCATACAGTTGAACAGACATGGGTACGCGAAAATTTTGCATTAAGCACATATCTCATGAATGATGTGCAATACATAATAATGATAATTTTATTTTTAACAACAAGTGTGTTAATAATGAAACTATTCCGGGTATCAAAAAACTAAAAACACATTTTTAAAGTAAGTGCTTTCTCTTTAAAACACTATATTTGAACCATGTATATCAAAAATTGTATTTTTCTTGTGTTTATTTTCATTCTTAAAAGTGTTTTGGCACAGCATACTGCCCTTAAAAACTATTTAGAACAGCTTAAAAATGATGTAGACCTGAAATATGCAGGAATAAGTTTTTATGCTATGTATCCGAAGGAAAAAAAAGTAATTGCCGAATATAATCCTTATTTAAGTTTATCACCTGCATCGGTTTTGAAGGTAATTACTACATCTACGGCATGGGGTATTTTAGGTGGAGATTATCAGTTTGAAACAAAATTAGAATATGACGGGGAAATAAAAAATAGTACTCTGGAAGGGAATTTATACATTACAGGTTCAGGCGACCCTAGTCTGGGTTCAGACCGCATTGCAGGCAACCTGACCGCAGACAAACTGATGGAAAAAATAGCCAAAACCATTCAGGAAAAAGGTATACAAAAAATAAATGGTGCTGTTATTGCTGATGAAACCTATTTTGAAGACGATATTATCCCAAGAAACTGGATTTGGGAAGATATTGGCAATTATTATGGTTCTCCTGCTTATGGACTAAATATCATAGAAAACACATATACACTTACTTTCAAAACCGAAAAAGCAGGTGAAGAAGCTAAATTATTAGACTGTACTCCCAAAATTCCGAATATTGAATTTATTAACGAAATGAAAGTTGGTACAGCAAATTCAGGGGATCAGGGTTATATTTTTGGTGCGCCGTATACCTATTTACGTTATTTACAAGGTTCTTTACCTGAGAATAAAGGCACTTATCAGATAAAAGGGTCTATTCCAGACCCTCCGCTATTTGCCGCACAAATGTTAAATCAATACCTTAATGCCATAGGTATTACAACTACACAAAAACCTGCTACCACTCGTACTATAAAAGTACAAAATAAACCGAGAACTGTCCTTTACAAGCATTTTTCACCAAGTCTGAAATATCTTATTTTGCATACACACTTAAAAAGCATCAATCTATATGCGGAGGCACTACTCAAAACCATAGGAAAAAAGAAACTTAATATCGGCAGTACAGAAGCAGGTTGTAAAGCTGTTACACAGTATTGGCAAAATAAAGGCGTGGATATGAAAGGCGTATTTATCAATGACGGAAGCGGACTTTCCCGAAGCAGTGCAATAGGTGCAAAAAAATTCGTGGATATTTTGCAAATCATCACCACAGAACCTTGGTTTAAGGATTATTATGAAAGCATGTCTATTTCTGGTAAAAGAGGTTATGAAATGAATATGGGACCTGGTACTTTTTTAGAAGGTAACATGCACCTCAAAGGCGGATATATTACCCGTGTATGCACATACGTAGGTTTTATGAATGATAAAAACGGAAATCTGATATGTTTTGCGATGCTATGTAATAATTATACTTGCTCTATTACTCAGATGCGCAAAAAATGGGTAGAGGCCATGCTTTACCTTGCTCAACCTTAATTACAAGAAAACTATATCATAAAATACTATATTTTATCATGTTGAGAGGTAGGATTTTTGTATAGTAACTTTTAGTATTCCTACTTTTACGTCATGAAAGCAAAATATATTAGTTTCTTTATCTTGTTTTATATTAGCTATAATGTTTATTCACAAGAAAACAGCTACATCTATTCTCTTAATCTTACTCAAACGCAAGAAGACAAAACCAAAGTTGAATTATCCTGTCCTACCATTTCAAAAACGCAGATAACCTATCATTTTCCGATGACCGTACCTGGTACGTATGCGGTGTTAGATTACGGTAGATACATAGAAAGTTTTACTGCAATAGACAAAAACAACAAGCCTTTACCTGTAAAAAAATCAGGGAATAACAGTTATATCATTGAGAAAGCCAATGAAATAGCCAAAATCTCTTATGTGGTTAATGATTCATGGGACGCAGGTACAAAAAAGAACAAGATATTTGAACCCGCAGGTACAAATATTCAAGAAAATAAAAATTTTGTACTCAATGCAGGAGGTTGGTTTGGTTATTTTGAGGGTATGGAGAGTTTACCTATTTCTGTTATCGTTGGAAAGCCGTCAGATTTATATGGAATAACCGTTTTACCTTCTGTTGATGCACAGGACAAACAAACTTTTTTAGCCAAAAATTATCATGAATTAGTAGATTGTCCGATTATGTTTTCTAAACCTGATACGGTTTCTTTTACTATACGCAATGCACGCGTACGTATAGGTGTATTCAATGAAGCAGGTATTCCCCGCTCTGCACAGATATATCAGGAAGTAAAAACTTCTATGCAGGCTATTTCGGATTTTCTTGGCGGTGATTTACCTGTTACAAGGTATGATTTTATCATTTATATGAAAGATTATACTCAATTTAGGTCTGCGTTGGAAGGCAATGCTGGATTAAAAACCATGTTAAAGCTCTACAAGGCATTCAAGGGGAAAGGATTTGGGGCTCTGGAACACGGGAATTCTTCTTTTTATTTCTTTCCTGAATTTGGAAATGATTTTGTAGTAAATATGGTAAAAGATGTATGTATACACGAATTTCTGCATATTTTACAGCCATTAAGTCTGCACAGCGAGCATATTGGTAATTTTAACTATAATAATCCTGTGATGTCCCAACATTTATGGCTGTATGAAGGTATAACAGAGTATTTTGCAGGTATTTCACAGGTACGCGGAAAGGTTCTTACAGAAGAACAGTACATTCAAAGTTTGCTTAAAAGTAAAATTGAAGCGGCAGAGAGCTACCCTGATGATATGCCTTTTACAGAAATGAGCAAAAATGTATTCAAAAATCCCTATAAAAAACAGTATAATCAGGTGTATATGCGCGGTGCGTTGATGGGAGCAATGTTAGATATAGAAATTATCCGATTAACCAATGGGCAAAAAACGCTGAAAGATGTAATCCTGACTTTGGTAAAACGCTACGGAAAAGAAAAATCTTTCAGCGAAGACGGGTTTATTAAAGAATTTGTAAGTGAAGTACATCCTGAGTTACAGACGTTTTTTGATAACTATGTTACAGGAAAAACACCGTTAGACATAAAAAAATCACTATCTTATGTAGGTATAGAATATATCAAAGAACAAAAAACAACACTTCCGAAACATCCTATTACGAATAATGATGTATCCATAGAAAAAGGTATTGTACAGAAGCCTGAATATAAAATTGCAAGCGTAGGTAAAAAAGAGCGTATCGGCTTACAAGTAGGAGATGTTCTTAAAGAAAAAGATATTAGAAAAGTCATATTTGATGAAGAAGGACGCTTTTTACCTAATGGTACAAAAACTAAACTTACGGTTTATAGGAATGGTAACGCAATAGATATACCTTATACCGTAGAATATACCGAAAAACCTAAAACCGTTAAACACCAACTCGTAAATGTAAAAAACAAGTCTGAAAATCAAGCTAAATACTACCAGAAATGGCTGAACAACTGACATGGTGTGTATTCCTGAACGAATATA
>CALIZB010000008.1 GCA_938028625.1 uncultured Bacteroidia bacterium
CTAAACTGGAAACTAATCAAAATGCCATTGTGGGTTATTGATTATGTGATTTTACATGAATTAGCCCACACAGTTCATCTGAATCATTCAGCGCAATTTTGGAGTTTGGTAGCAAAAATATGCCCTTATTACAAACAGGCAGAAGAGTGGTTAAAACAATACGGACATCAGTTATAGACACTTATGGCTTTATTTTTTATTGGGTTGTGGAGTGTTTTTCTTTATAGGAGTTTTGGGAATAACAAATTTTTTCTTTTTTTCATCATATACAATTTTAGATTTGTTAGCTTCGTACCATCTTTTCCAAGCATCTGGACTTTTAAGTGGGGTTTTGAGTTCTATGATTTTGTTCAAGTATTCTATGGTATAGTTGTCAGGATTGCAGTAATACCCTGAAACGAGAGGGTCTTTGGGTACAGATTTAAGTTTGAACTGTTCTAAACAAGTATTAATATACTGTGTTTTTTTCTCAGAGGGCTGTAATGTGCCTATTAGTGTTTTAAGTACTAATGTATCTTTCAAACAGGCTAATGTTTTGGAATTATGTATCTCTTCGGGAATTGCTCCTGAACTTCTGCCTTTGTATAACTCTGTCCATTTTCTTGCCATCTCATCTAGAGCAAACTGAGTAGAATTTATTTTAACCAAGCCAAAACGAACTCCATAAATATATCGTAGTATCCAGTTGGCTTTGCCTGCTACATTAAATAAATCATCATCTATAATAATCCCTCTGCCCTCAAAAACCATGTCGCCATTTGCAATACGCTCCCATATAATAAGTTTGTAGGTTTCCGTCATAGGAATGACCTTATTTTTCTGCACCAAGCGGATAAGTTCTTTGATAATGGTTGTATCTCCCTGGTTGTATCTGTGTCTTGCCCCGTAAGATATAAAAAACAACTGCGACCATGTAGTATTGCTTTCCAGCATGCTAGCAATTTGTTTGCTGTTCCAGTTTTTGGCATTATCATACTGATAGGGAGAAAAGTTTTTAATGTCTTTCTGAGCGTTCCATTCGCCCAATATATCGTCAGAATAGGCAATAAATGATGTGCATAAATTCAACAAAATGACAAAAGGTTTCCAAACGCTATTATATCGCATATTTTTCACTTTTATATAAAATACAAATAGCAAATATCTTGCAAAAAAATGAATTTATCAAGTTTGTACATTTTATATCTCATAGAACATCAGGCTTGGTATTCGCAAGTGGGCTATAAATACAACTTAATCAATATCCAAATCATTGCTAATTTGTAATAAATTGCTTCATAAATGGAGATTTGCAGTCCTGTTCCTCAATAGAACTAAATACAAATCCGCAGATAACCTTTGGATAAAAATATGTAGATTTCATAGGCATAATCTGCCCAGATTCGCATACTTGTTTCATCTGTTCTGCGGATACGGCATTCATAATAAAAGCTATATCTGCTTCTCCCTGCTTTACCTTGTTTTGAACTACTTTTTCATCTCGCAAAAATGATAAATCTTCCCATGTACGCTGGTTTTCAATGTCTTTACCCATTAACTTGTCAAAAATACCATAATGCAACAAGGTATAATCTAGAGATTGTAGAGAATGATGAAGAGGTTGTGATATAAGATTTTGAATATCTGTTTTAAGTGAAATGATGTAGTTTTTGTTTTTTGTTATCATGCCCATAGTATATTTCTTATTTTTTATTTTGGAGGATAAAAGTATATTCTCTTCACATTCCTGAATGGTAAAATACTGCTCCATTTTTTGCATAAGTTCTTGTACATCTGTGTTTTTGACTAATCTGTGCGTAGGCAGTATTTTAATACCTTCACTTTCCAAAGCTGTAAAATACATAAGATGATAATTGTATCCTTCTTTACCTGTATGATTGGGATTGTTTTTTTTCTGTTCTTGATAGTAATGAAAAGAACTTTCGTATCGGTGGTGTCCGTCAGCAAGGTAGATTATTTTGTCTTTAAGATGTTGCATAATAACAGCAATGTCTTTAGCATCTTGTATAACAGCCATTCTGTCCTCTACCCCTTGATAATCCACGTAACGATACACGGGGTACTGCATATATCTGTCTAGTAAGGTTTCCAGCGTGCTTTCTGGGTCAGAATATAAGCCGTGTGTGGGACTTACGTTCATTTGGGTATAGCTTAATACTTCTGTACGTTCTTTTACAGAATTTTTGAGAGTATTTTCATGCGGGAGGACTATTTTAGTATTTTCATCTAACTGTAAATTGGCAATAAACCCTTTACGGATATGTATTTTGCCTTGCAACGAAAAATACTGATAATAGACATAAATGGAAGGCAATATATCTCGTAGTATGATTTTATCGTGTTTCCATTGTTCAATGGTATTTTGCAGGGCTTGGGGCGTAGTTCGGGGTACAGAAATATGAATGGCATTGTAAGGACTTATTTCGTAGAGTTGTTTTCTTTGCGCAGGGGTAATAACATCAAAAAGCGGAGAGCAGAGTTCATTTAAATTATTAAACTGTGCTGTATTGTAGCGCCATGCGTGTAAAGGATAGATATTTACCATAAAGGTACAAATTAAGTAAAATTTCTGTGGATAATTTGATTGAAAACTATACAGTTTGCCATTTGCGTGAGGCATGCGAAGGGGATGCGTGATTTCGGTACGCTATTGCTAGTCAATCACCGTGTTGTGAAGCACCCCGACCTGAACCCTGAGTTTGTTGAAGGGTTCAGAATACGCCCATAAGTAAAAATTCTACATGTGTCCAATTAAAAATTCTTTTGCTCTCTCTAACTCCTTTCTTGTACCTAACAAAATAATTTTTTTACCTTTCTGAATAACAGTATCAGGATTAGGATTGATAAGATATTCACCCTGCTCTGTACGAATGGCAATAATATGCGCGCCTGTACGTTTGCGGATTTCCAAATCTTTTATAGTTTGATAGTGAAAATTCTCGGGAAGCCTGTCTGCGGATATTTCTTCTAATCCAAAATTAGAATCCTGTCCTGAAAGATGTGCAACAAATTCTAATACATCGGGTTTTACCACTAATGACGCCATTTGTGAACCTCCTATCTTCTCAGGCATAATGACATTGTCTGCTCCTGCTCGTTTAAGTTTAATTTCCGAGTTTTCCCGCGAAGCTCTGCTGATAATGAGTATATCTTTCTGTAAATGCCTTGCTGTAAGTACTACAAAGATATTATCCGCATCATCGGGCAGAGTAGTAATGATAGCACGGGCAGCATCTATCCGGGCTTGCTGAAGCACATTTTCATCTACTGCGTTACCTTCTATATAAGGTATTTGTAAGTCTTGAAGTTGTTTGATGACTTTTTCATCATTTTCAATGACTACAAAAGGGTAATTTTCTTTTTTGAGTTCTGAACAAACCTGCATACCGTTTCTGCCATATCCGCAAACAATAACATGATTTTGTAGCATATTTACTTTCTTTAAATTCCGATAATCTTTGAAGAAGGAGATAAATTCGCCGCTTGCAATAAAACTGACAATCGTTGACAAAGCATACGCAAATATACCAATATTAAGCACAATGAATATAGAAGTAAATATTTTTTCCGTGGTCGCTGAGTTTTTCTACTTCTCCATAACCTACCGTAGAAAGGGTTATGATGGTCATATATACAGAATCAATCCAAGTATAATTTTCCAAGAGAGCAAAACCGAGTATACCGAAGGATAATGAAAAAATAATCAGACCTGTGTTTATATACAGCCGTCTGAGGTAGATGGATTTAAGATTCTGGTATGCAGCCTGGGTTGCCATAAATAAAAATGAGAGTTAGCTTAACATTAAACCACATAGTTTGAATAATATCCTTGCACCTACAATAGCGTCCCACTCTGATTTGGAAGGGGCAACTTCATTGAGGTCAAAGCCAATAATGGTTTTTTGGGCATCTTTGAGTTTTTTAAGCAAAAACACAATCTGTTCAAATTCAAAGCCACCAGGTACAGGTGTACCTGTATTCGGGCATAGGACAGGGTTTAAGCCGTCAATGTCAAAACTAATGTACACTTTATCTGGTAAAGTACTTATAATTTCATCACAGTAGGTATTCCATGTTTTACCTTGATACAAGCCGTTTTTAATATCTTCATCAAAAAATGTGGTGACTCGGGCATGTTCCTGTATAATATTCATTTCTTCTTCGCAAAAATCGCGTATGCCCACCTGTACAAGTTTGGACACTTGCGGCACAAGCAAAGCATTGTACATAATGGAAGCATGGGAATAGGTAAAACCTTCATAAGCTTTGCGCAAATCTGCATGCGCGTCTATTTGCAAAATACCAAAACTGTCATGGATTTTTCCTAATGCACGAATAAATCCTAACGGAGTGCTATGGTCGCCACCTAGCAGACCTACTTTTTTTCCGTTTTTGAGTATTTTCAGGGTTTCTTCTTCTATCCATTGATGAAGTTTTTCTGTGATTCCGTTTACTTCCTGCAAAGTTTTAGCTATAGCACTGTCTTTTTTAATAGTTTTTCCTTTTTCAAGATGTTTGATAACATTTTCACATTTTTTTCGGGTTTCTTGATTGATTTTCTGCCATGTTTCAGATACAGGGAGCATAAAAATTCCTTTTTTCCAGAAACTACCAAAAGTTTTGTCTAATAAATCTATCTGCATGGAAGCCTCAAAAACGGCTTCAGGAGCTTTGTGCGTACCTGCACGGTAAGAAACCGTAGCGTCCCAAGATACAGGAAGTATAATCAGGTCAGATTGTTCTTCATTAAAGGGCAAGCCAAAAATCTGGGCTTTGTCCGTTGCTACCCCGTTAGGATTAAAATTTTGAATAAGTTCTTCTTTGGTCATCACTGCAAAAATAAAAATTTATTGACTATGACCGTAATACTCTTGTTGTAAAAACAGTAGCTACAGTATTTTATTAAGGCTTCACGCTTTTTTGTCATAAAAACAGATAGCGGCTACCAAGTAGAATCTTTACCTGTAAGATAGAATATTTTACTTTTCTGGTCAGAAAAATACAGTTCTATGTTTTTTTCAGAACTACCCACAAGCAATATTTTTTTTACTTTAAGTTGTATTTTGCCTGACGCTCTTTTCATTTTAAGGTAAGAATATACCCCCAAAGGTTCTGTGAGTACTGATGCTGTTAATGTAAAAGGAATTTCTGTTGTACCTGCACTTGCCCAGCCTGTTTTTGTGTTACAAAACACTTCAAAATAGATAATTCCTCTTGGGTGTGTAATGCCGTATTGGGCGGTCAAGGCATGCAGTTTTATTCTCGCCTTGAGGGTATGCAAATTCTGCCATGTTAGGTTGCTCTCATTCTCAACTGTATCTGCCGTATTTTTTACGAGTACAAAATGTATCAGACTGTCCGCATACTGTTGGGCATAATTTGTAAGCCAAAGACAGAGAGATACTGTCAGCCACACAGCTTTTTTCATAAATAAAAAAATATCATGCCTGCAAAAATACTACAGACACGATACTTTTCAAAAAATAGGGTATATCAGTGAGCAACAAGAAATTTTCTGCTTACAATACCGTCCTGTGTGCGGATACGGAGAAAGTAGTTTCCAGGTTTGAAATCTGCCATATTCATCATAAACAAATTTGTACCTGTAATAGCATTAGTAGTATGAGAATATACTTCCTTGCCTTGTGCGTTGTAAAGTTCTACCGTAACAGCACCATTCTGACTTACCACAAATTCAAATTGTACGCTATTTACCACAGGGTTAGGATACAAATTTACAATTCGAGAAGGTTTTACACCATATTCAATTTCTATCACGTTAGAACATTCATAATTGCCATCTTTGCCCACTCTTTTAATACGATAGTAGCTTTTACCCACAAGAGGTTTAGTGTCTGTAAACGTGAAATTAGGCTGTTTTGTATTGAAGCGACCTATTTCAACGAATTTTTTAGCTTGCCATTCATCAGTATTTACAAGAGTGCGTATAGGTTCTCTGATGGTAACTCCATCACTGTTTACATATTCATTAACCAAAGGTTCAACAGGAACGGGAGTAATACTGTAAGGTTCGTTACCTGCACGTTCTACTATACAGTAGTCATAGTTGTCGTTGGAAAATGCCCAGTTTAAGTTTACTTCGGTTTCTTTGTCATTAAGCTTACCACTGAATGAAGTATAGCTACTGGAAAGAGGTGTGCCATAATAGAGCTCTACTCTGCCAATATAATACCCACTACAGTTTTCGTACCATATATTTGATGCAGGTGTACTACATATATCATGCTGGTAACCAGAACGGTATAAAGTAGTGCGGGAACCACTGATAGTAGTAGGATAGCCATCAGGGGATACGCATGAACCGTAGGAGTTACTGGTTGAACATCCTCCACCTGTACTACTACTTCTACCCCCATATACGCCAATAGTTTGTCCTGCGGTAATAGGGATACTTACAGGTATTATCGTAGTACTGTTTACGTTATAGTGCTGTGCAAGAAACACAAAGCTATTGGTAGTGGCAGAATATGCAGGAGGTGCACCCGCGGTAAAACGGACTACTTCTACGTGCTGAAAACTTCCTGATGCGTCCGTAGGTACGCGAAGCCCTGTTATCGTGAAATTGACAGGTGCAGTAAAGTAATACCCTCTTGTCCATGGACCGTACACAGTAGCATGTCCGGGAATGGGCATCATGGTCTGACCAAAAGTGATACTCAAGGTGGTAAGCACGAAGAAAAAGATGTACAAATTTTTCATATAATTAAAGAATTATTTTCTGACGAAGTATACGGCAAATATACAAAAATGTTTTATACACTGTAAAAAATAAAATAAGTTTTTGCTTTTTACTTTGTTTTACCCTGTTGAGATTTTGCTATTGTAAAGATAAAACTGTATTTTAGTGATTTTGAAATATGAAATTACTATATACACTTACCTTTTATCTATTTTGTACGTTGTGCAACGCGCAGAACTGGCAACAATTAGATAGTTTATGTTATGAATACGGAGAAACAAAACCTGATAGTGCTATTATTTACGGTAAAAAAGCCATACAAGGCTGTGTAAAAGAAAAAGGTAAAAATAGCGTAGAATATGCCGTTTGTCTAGACCATATTGCATGGGCATATAAAAAAAAATCAAATTTTAAGGTAGCAGATAGCTT
Source organism: uncultured Bacteroidia bacterium (assembly GCA_938028625.1). Taxonomy (GTDB): domain Bacteria; phylum Bacteroidota; class Bacteroidia; order JANWVE01; family JANWVE01; genus JANWVE01. The sequence goes on from CALIZB010000008.1 coordinate 7,130, forward strand.
GTATCAAAACGCAAAAGCTATTGTGCAAGATATAAAGCAAACAGAAAGTTTAGAAAATGCAGAAATTATCAATAACTTAGCTGTTTTATACCAAGATCAGGGTCGTTATAGTGAAGCTGAACCTTTGTATAAAGAAGCCAAAGCGATAAGAGAAAAAGTACTGGGCAAAGAACATCCTGATTATGCTACTTCTTGTAATAATTTAGGCGTTTTATATGAAAAACAAGGTCGTTATAGCGAAGCTGAACCTTTGTATAAGGAAGCCAAAGTGATAAGAGCAAAAGTACTGGGCAAAGAACACCCTGATTATGCTAATTCTTGCAATAATTTAGCGTTGTTATACCAATATCAAGGTCGTTATAGTGAAGCCGAACCATTGTATAAGGAAGCCAAAGTGATTAGAGAAAAAGTACTCGGCAAAGAACACCCTGATTATGCTAATTCTTGCAATAATTTAGCTGCTTTATACCAATATCAAGGTCGTTACAGTGAAGCCGAAGTTTTGTATAAA
>CALIZB010000009.1 GCA_938028625.1 uncultured Bacteroidia bacterium
TCTTGTAATTCACCTATTTCTTCGGGAATTTTTTTAATCTGATTATTAGATAAACTTAATACCTGCAATTTTTTGAGCTTGAATACAGCAGGGTTTATTTCTGTAATTTGGTTTTCAAAAAGATATAATTTCACTAATGCTTTAAGATTACTAATTTCATCGGGTATTTCTTTAATTTGATTGCGAGCAAAACTTAATACTTGCAAGTTTTTGAGCTTAAATACTTCTTTCGGTATTTCTGTAAATTGATTTCCTGTAGCACTGATTTCTTTAAGATTAACAAGGTTTTCTGTACTTTTGGGTACTGTTTTAAGCTGGTTGTTGGCTATATTGAGACGTTTAAGTTTCGTTAAAACACCAATATTTTCAGGCAATTCACTTAATTGATTATCTCCTAGTCCTAACCATTCTAAATCTGTGAGTACGCCCACTTCGGCAGGAAGTTTAGTTAAAGCATTTTCTGAAAGACTAATCAATTGTAATTTTCTTAAATCATACAATTGTGCAGGAAATTCCGTAAATTTATTACCTGTAAGAATAATTGCTTGCAAATTTTTTAACTGACTGATTTCCGCAGGTAAAGATGAAAGTTCGTTATATGAAAGATTTAACTGCTGTAAAGCTGTAAGTTTACCTATCTCTGACGGTATAGCCGTAAGTTTGTTGCTGGAAAGCGTAAGTTTATAGGTTTTTTCAGGGTTTTTAAGAGCATCTTTAAGATTATCTATCCAGGGCTGTTTTGCCAAAGATGCAGAATCCAACAAAGGGGTCTGTGCAAAATGTGTTAAGGTATACACACAAACAACGACTGTAACAAGAATACGCTTCATAAATGCAAAAGTAAAAAAATTATCACAGGCAAACCTGTAAAACTTTTACAACAGACAGTATGCAAACAAAATCTTTTACAAACACTTCAACAGTTATCTTTTTTATTACTTTTGTGTGTAAGGTTCTTGTATACAAAAAACATGAACTTTTTCAAGCATATTTTTTACAGGCATGACTAACAAGAAAAAAACTATTCCGCAAAAAATATTCAGAGTAATGATGATAATCATTGTTTTTTTTGCTCTCCTGCATCTTATATTTGTCGTAACAGGAACGCAGTACATATACAAAGCGGTTATTTACAATTACGTGAATATAGATGACTATAAAATTTTTCATAACCGCACCATTGCCGCCCAAGAACCTCAACCTCTGCCAACGTACAAACAAAAGAGTATTTCTCCTGAATTGCAAAAACTGCACACAGAACTTAAAACCGTAGCTTTTTTAGTGGTAAAAAATGATACCGTTGTATATGAACAGTATAAAGCACCTTATGGTGAACATTCGCTTTCTAATTCGTTTTCTATGGCAAAAAGCATAGTGAGCATTTTGGTAGGTATCGCTCATAAAGAAGGACTGATTAAAGATTTAGATACTCCAGTGTGTGAATATCTCCCTGAATTTAAGGAAGGCGAGAAAGCAAAAATTACCATAAGGCATTGTCTTATGATGGCTTCAGGGTTAAATTTTCAAGAAGAGTATGCAAGTCCTTTCAACCATACTACAGAATCCTATTATGGTACAGATTTACGCAAACTTATCCGTAAATTAAAAGTAGTTACACCGCCGGGTAAAGTACACTGTTACAAAGGTTCTGACCCGCTTATTCTTTCTTTTATTCTCAATAAAGTTACTAAAAAAACACTCAGCGAATATATGAGCGAAAAACTATGGACACCCCTCAATGCCACAGACAATGCCTTGTGGAGTTTGGACACTAAAAACGGTGATGAAAAATCTTATTGCTGTGTAAACAGCAATGCCCGTGATTTTGCAAGAATTGGTCTTTTATACCTTCATAAAGGAAACTGGAAAGGCAAACAACTAGTAGATACCCATTATGTTGAGCAATCTGTAAAACCTTTAACTTTGCTTGATGAAAAAAATGAAACCGCTGAATACTACGGATACATGTGGTGGCTGATGAACTATAAAAATGAAAAAATATTCTACGCACGGGGTATTCTTGGACAATTTATTATTGTTATTCCTTCAAAAAATATTGTCATAGTACGTCTGGGTGAGGATAGTGGTAAAAAAGAAGGTATCCACCCTATTATTGTTAAAAAAATGATAGAAGAAGTGTGGAACTGGTAACAGTACATTTTAGTTTATTTGTTATCAACGTATTATGTGAAAAAAATTAAAAATTTATTTTTTTATTGATACGTTACATGTACTTTTGTATGGTTATTCCAGCAAAAACATGAAAAATTTAATTTTTGTTTTACCAGTATTTGTAATTCTTCTATTTGTCGCCTGCGGTGGCGGAGCTAAAAAACCAAAAGATGTAGCTATTGCTTTTGCAAATGCTATGGCTGAGCAAGATTATGAAACCGCAAAAAAATATGCTACCGAAGATACTAAAAAAGCTATTGACCTTGTTAAAGGTATGGCAGGTGAGAAAAAACCCGGCAAAACTCCCAAGTATGTAGTGGTTTCTGAAAATATCAGTGGGGAAAATGCTACTGTAAAATTAAAAAACACCGCTGACGGAGACAAAGAAAGCGAAGTACTTTTGAAAAAAGTAAAAGGAAAATGGTTGGTATCTATGGATAGACAATAAATGACCAATAAAGACAACACGAAAAAAGACACCAACGAAAATAAACAAAATAACGATAACAAAGAATCCAAACCTAATAATTAACAATACTTCATTTCTTATCAAAAGACCCTTGCAAAACAAGAATTTTTTTATTGCACTTTTGCTTATTCTATGAAAATCATTACCTACAACATAAATGGCTTACGTTCCGCGCTTGGTAAAAATTTTTTATTATGGATAGAACAACAAGACGCAGATATACTATGTATTCAGGAAACCAAATTACAAGCACATCAAATTCCGAAGGAATTGAGATTGCTTCGCATACCTTATTTTACTTATTGGTCGCATGCACAAAAAGCGGGGTATAGCGGAGTAGTTATTTTTACTAAAAATAAACCTGAAAAAATCATACAAGGAATAGGTATAGACGAATTTGACAGTGAAGGCAGAACGCTTACTATGGTTTTAGGAGAATATTGTATTGTATGTGCGTATTTTCCCTCAGGGGCAAGCGGAAGGTTAGATTTCAAAATGCGGCATTTAGAAGCCTTCACAAACTATATGCAACAGCTAAAAAAGGAATATCTCAAAGTTTTAGTCTGCGGAGATGTAAATATATGTCATAAATCCATAGATATTCATAATCCGAAAGATAATGAAAAAAATTCAGGATTTCTGCCCGAAGAACGTGCATACATAGATAAATTTATAGAACTTGGCTATTTTGATACATTTAGATACATTAACCCACACCCGCACCAATATACATGGTGGAACATGCGTACAAATGCAAAAAAACAAAATAAAGGTTGGCGCATTGATTATATTTTTGCCACCGAAAATATAAAAAATGAAGTTAAACATGCTTACCTTATGCCTGAAATCAATTTCTCTGACCATTGTCCTATGGTACTAGAACTTGGTACATAAAAGTTATTCTATTATACCTAAAAAAACGTATTTTTGTAAAAAATCTACAAAATTATGGACACAATTATATTACAGTCTGTTATCACTTGCCCTGAATGCGGACATAAAAAAGAAGAAATCATGCCTATTGATGCTTGTCAGTATTATTATGAGTGCGAAAACTGCAAAATAGTCCTCAAATCTAAAAAAAGAGATTGTTGTGTATATTGCAGTTACGGAACGGTACCGTGTCCGCCTGTGCAGAAAGCTAAAAAAATACACTAATTTTTACAGATGACGATACTTTTTTGATTAAAAAGTACTTCAAAATAGCATGTTTTCTCTTGGGTAAATGTAGTAGTACTTTATGTTTTTTCGGAATAAATTGTCAGCAGGGAGAGAATCTGTAAACTTACTAAAAGGTACTACGGTTTTGTCAGAAGTAAGAATGTAAATTTCGTTTTTACCATATACTTCGTTTTCTAATATTCCCTCTGCAAAATAGTACTTTGAGTACAACTCGGTAGAGTTATATTCTTTTATTTTACTTTGTAAAAAATCTGACGGCATAGGTTCTTTGGTAACTTTTATCCGAAATAATTTTCTATGTATAAATCTTTGACATAAATCGGATAGAATTTTGTCAGGATTATACATATTAGCTTTTATCATCATCCAAAAATCTGTGTCGTCAAGATGAATAAAGTTATTTAATACTTCGGGGTTATTCAAATCATGTTCTGTGATGTTATGTTCAAAGAAAAATTGAATATACGGCGAAGCGAACACTATACTTTTACTTTCTTGAATAAGCTCACGCATGCGTATAAGAATACCCGTAAGAATATGCTGAGCTACTAAAGTAGTTTTATGTAAATAGACTTGCCAATACATAATTTTTCTTGCGGTCATAAAGCGTTCTACGGAATACACACCTTTCTGCTCTACTACAATATGGTCATTAACCACGTTAAGCGTTCTGATTAAGCGTTTTGCACCAATAATTCCTTCGGAAACTCCACAGTAGTAACTATCCCTTTGTAAATAATCCATTCTGTCCACGTCTAATTGTGAAGAAACCAAATCATGAAAAAAAGGACGTTCATATTCTCCTTTGAATATGCGTATAGCAAGGTCTAAATGCCCTTCAAACTGCTGATTGAGCATTTTCATTAAAGCTAAACTAATGTTTTCATGATGACAGTCAAAAAGTTGTCCCTCTAAACAATGAGAGAAAGGTCCATGTCCTATATCGTGTAATAAAATAGCTAAAAGTGATGCCTCAAATTCGTGTTCAGAGATTTGTACACCTTTTTTTTTAAGTACTTCCAAAGCGGTGTTCATAAGAAACATTGCGCCTAATGCGTGATGAAACCGCGTATGCGTAGCACCTGGATACACAAAAGCAGAAAGCCCCAGCTGACTAATACGGCGTAATCTCTGAAATACAGGAGTTTCTAATACTTTTGCTGCAGTTCCCGAAGGAACTTCTACAAAACCATAAATAGGGTCATTAAATAAGCGATATTCACGCATTTTGCTGTTTAGCGTAGAGTTCCTCTACTTTATCCATATCTGGTTTTAGCCTTTCTAAATCTTTTTCAGATAACTGCAAACCTCTGCCGACTTCCTGAATAAGTGATATCTCTTCTTTGGTAATTACGTTATCTGCTAATGCTTTTTGAATAATATCTTTGAGTACTTTAATTTTTAGTTCAGTCATTACTTCGTCAGTAATATCCAAAAATTTTTGCATCTGGGCTACTTCTTCCATTTCTTCTGCGGTAATAGTACCGTCTTCACTGGCTTTTTTAATGGCTTCAAAAAGTTGAGTTCTTTGTTGAGAAAGGTTTTCTTCGTTTTCTTCTTTTGTTCCTGTTAAGGATAAATAGGCTTTACGAATAGAAGCCAAAGCGTTTTTTAGAATACTCATAATGATTTTTGATAATAAATTCAAAAGTAAGAATTTTGTCCGATACAGAAAAATATTGTATAGTAAAATATATGTATAAGATTGTAAAAAGCATGTTTTAGCTTATGAATGTACATTTATTGGTATTTTTGCAAAAAATGCTGTACAGAATTGTGTTTTTTATTGCTTTATTTCACGGAAGTTATTTTCTGTTCAGTCAAACTGTAAACAAAACCTTATTAGAAGCACAAAAAAAAATAGAACTTTATGATGCGTATTCTGCAAAGATGTTGTGCAAAAAAGTAGAAAATACACTTAAACCTAATAGTTCTGATTTTTACCTATACTATCAAATTTTGGCTAGATGTGAAGCTCTTTTAGGAAATTATCAAACAGCATTATCTTTATGGGATACAGGTAATAAAGATAAAACCACTCCTGCTTACTGGTATTTCAGAATAAATTGCTTGAAAGATTATGGAGATTATAAGTCTGCGTATGACGAAGTCTATTTGTGGCAACAATTAGAAAAACGCAGAAATACCGCAGATTATATTACAGCTACGCTCTTATCTGTTCAGTTAAACAGGCTTACAGGCAGACACTATGAAATTAAACCATCTTTGGAAGAAATTAAAAAACTGACCCAAGAATTGTACGGAACACAACATGAAGTACATTTTCAGGTATTATCACAATTTGCCCTGTATCATAAGCAGGTGAATGAATATAAACTTGCCGAGTCTTATTTTATGTTAATTTTACCCTACTATCGTGATGAGAATAGCATAGAATACGCATATTTACTTGCTGAACTCTCTGATATGTATATGCATATAGGAAGCTATGAACGTAGTCAAGAAATGATACAGAAAGCAGAAGAACGGATTTTTAATACTAAATACGTGCCTTTATCTTGTTTTTATACCGTTTTATCTCAAAAAATAGACTTGTACCAAGAAATAGGTAAATACGAGGTTGTAGAAAATACTCTTGCTTTTTTACATCAAAAAATTGTGGAGAAAAGTCATGCAAAACATCCTTTTTATGCTTTTACCTTGTATAGAAAAGCAAAATTTCTTTATACTACCGCACAATATATAGAAGCCCAAGAATATGCCCAAGAAGCATCAGAAATACTAGACAAACAGTTATTACATACACATCAGCAAATTTGTAGAATACAACAGTTACAGGCAAATATTGCTATTGCTCTTGGACAATATCGTACTGCACAAAATATACTTGAATCTTTACTTACTTTACAAAGTCAGCAGTTAGGTTATTATCATGCAGATTATTTACAAAATTTGCAACTTTTATCAGATTTGTATATTCAAGAAAATAAACCTGATAAAGCCATTAAATACATAGAACAAGCCTATCAATACATACAACTTAACTCAGAGCTACCTATTATGGTACAAAAACGCATTTATACAAACTATTATTATCTCAAAGGGCTGGCAGAACCTGAAAAACATGATTGTAATATATGGCGAGATTTAGAACATGAATATATCTTACAAAAACAGTATAGTCTTGCCGCAGAGTGTTATACCAAAGAAGCCGAAATTTTTTTACAAAGTAAAAAATATGATAGTGTTCTTAAAAAAGCATACTCGTCTTTACAAATTATTCAGCAGTATATTCCTAACTATAATGTACATATTATCAAAAACTATCATTTGTTAGCCAAAGCATACATTTTCAAAAACATAGATAGTGCTTTATTTTGTTATCAGATTGCATTAGAGCATACTTTTACACTTACTCAGGAGATATTTCCTTACATGACAGAACATGAACAATTAGCATGGTATCAGAAAATATATGTTTTATTACAGGAGTATCAGCAGTTTACTGTACAATATGCACCTTACAACCGTGAGAATCATAAAAAAATGCTCGTTTTTGAACTATATTGCAAATCTATTCTACTAAGAACGCATCAGAAAATAGCAAGATATTCCTCTAATACTGATAACGTTGAACTTAAAACACATTTGGAACAATGGCAACATTATAAGAGAGAACTGACAAGATATTTTCTCAATACAAGTACAGCAAGAACTTATGTAGATAGCATACAAAAAAATATTACGGAAGCAGAACGATATATTCGCAGGCACTTTAATTTAGAGCAAGACAGTTCCTTTAAATTGTATACATGGCAAGAGATTACACAAGCAATTCCAGACAGTAGTGCTATGTGGCTTAATATTCGTATTGCAGTATCACAAAATAATATTTTTTACTTGCATTATCTTATAGATAAAAATACAGAATTTCCAAAGTGTATTTTGCAAAAAAATGGAGAGGAGATAGAACAAAATCTATTGCCTAAATATAAAAAATACATTAAAGGAGTTTTTGATATGCAAGAAGATGTATATAATGCGTTCTGGAAACCCGTTCAGGACAGTCTGAATGGTATAAAAAAACTTTACTATATCCCTGACGGAGTGTATTATCAGATTAACCCTAACAGCATCTACGACATGGAAAAAGAAAAATATGTACTTATTGACTATGATATTTACTGGATAAATCATATACAAGATATACCTTCTATACACCAAAAAGATGTGTTTTCAAAACCTAATGCAGTGCTTTTTGGCTATCCTGATTATTTTATGGAAAAATCTGTATCAGACAGCACAAGGGGAACGTTACAACCTTTACCTGGTACAAAAACAGAAGTAGAAGCTCTAAAAAAAGTACTGCAAAAAGAAAACTGGAAAACAAGTATTTTTATTGAACAGCAGGCATCAGAAGAGAACCTTAAAAAAATTACAAATCCTACGGTACTGCATATTGCTACACACGGCTTTTATATTGACAAAACAAAAAACAAGTATTTGCAGAAACGCATGGGTATCAGTGACAGTGTCTTGTATTCTGTTCCACTGTTGCGTTCAGGCTTAATGTTGGCGGGAGCAGAAAAAACTTTGGAAGGCAGACAAAAAACTGATAAAAATCAGGAAGACGGAATTTTACTGGGTTATGAAGCACAAACCCTTAATTTGGAAAACACAGAATTAGTAACATTAAGTGCATGCGAAACAGGATTAGGTAGTATTATGGCAGGTGAAGGCATTTTTGGCTTGCAAAGAGCTTTTGAAATGGCAGGCGCAAAAGCCGTAATGACAAGTTTATGGAATGTTAATGATAATGCAACCCAACAATTGATGACATACTTTTATACTTTCTGGCTGGTTTATCAGGACAAGCAGAAAGCCTTAAAGATGGCACAGATTGCGGTTATGAAAGAGTACACTTATCCGTATTATTGGGGGGCTTTTGTAATTGTGTACTGAACTGTTTCCCATACCATAAAAGTTAAAAACACAACCATTAAAAATAAAACTTACGATAACAATGAATTTTGGCATAAAAATTGACAAAACACATTGAAGAAAAAAAAGTAAACTTAACTTGAATACTAAAAAAATCTTTTTTATATTTGCATAGTTATTCGGGAAAGTTATGCTACTTCCAAGCTTGAATATTATGAAATATAGTTACATCATTTTCTTTTGGGCATTACTCACGCTGACAGGCAGTTCACTGCTTGCACAGCATGCCTATCCAGAAGGATTACGTATGGGAGAAAAAGCCCCTGAGTTCTCTGCTACAGATATTGAAGGCAGGTCTGTGGAATTTAAAGACCTTATTAAAAAAGGACCTGTTATTCTTGTTTTTTATCGTGCCAAAGTCTGTCCTTATGGCAAGCAAGAAATATATGACTTCCAAGATAAAATGATACAAATGGCAAAAGCAGGTAGAACAGTAATTGCTATCGGTCCTGACCGTGAGATTGCTAAACAATCTTTCACAAGAGCAGGTATTACCAATGAAGTACCTTTTGTAGAAGATAAAAATTATATTATTCATGATAAATACAAAGTTACTTACCGTTTAGATGAGCTTACCAAAGAACTGTACGAGAAAAAAGGTATGAAAGTAGACAAAGCTGACGCTGACGGTTCTTATCCACTTTCTATGCCTACTGTTTATATTGTCAGTCCCGAAGGCAGAGTAAAATATGCCAACTGTAACACAGACAGTAAATTAGAGCAAACTATGACTTACGTGGAGAAAATTCTTAATGAATAAATTTTTTTATATGCTTTGACTGCAAAAATCCATGACACTTTATACAGTTATGGATTTTTTTGTACTATTACTGTATCTTATGGATTACATTTTGATAGCCTTAACCTCACTCTTGGCTTCTGCCCTGACTTTTTTTTCAGGATTTGGACTGAACACCCTCCTTCTGCCTGTTTTTGCTTTATTCTTTCCTTTGGACATAGCTATATCTCTTACAGCAGTGGTGCATGTTCTAAACAATTGTTTCAAACTTGGACTGATAGGAAAACATACCCACTGGAACACTGTACTTTATTTTGGTATACCTGCACTTATAGCATCTTTTGTGGGAGCATATATGCTTACTCAAATAAGCCAAACCAAACCTTTATACACTTATAATATCAGCGGCAGAACGTTCACAATTACCTGGATTAAAACCATAACAGGAGTTTTAATTCTTGTTTTTATGGCAATGGAATCCATACCTCGGTTAAAAAAACTTTCTGTTTCGCCCCGCTGGATACCTTTTGGAGGACTGTTAAGCGGTTTTTTTGGGGGATTATCGGGTCATCAGGGGGCATTGAGAAGTGTATTTCTTGTCCGTCTGACTATGGAAAAAAAAATGTATGTAGCCACAGGAGCAAGTATTGCTTTCATGATAGACATAGCCAGACTAACAGTTTACGGACAGAATACGCTTTCATATACTGTTTTCAGAGAAAACCTGTTTATACTGTTGATAGCCGTAACCAGTGCTTTTACAGGTGCGTTTATAGGAAATTTTTATCTTAAAAAAATGACATACACCCATATACAAAAGATAGTAATCATTTTTCTGTCTATTATTGCATCAGGGCTGATAATAGGGATAATATAATGAAAAAAATAAGTCCGCTTTTTCAAATTTGTATAACTTTGCACGCATGAATAAAAAAACACTTGTACTCATCACTTTCAGTATCATTTTATTTACCTTATTTTCTTGTGGTAAAAAGAATAAGAATACTGAAAAAGATATTGATGAAGCAAGGTTAATAGCCAGTTTTAGTCAGTTTGTACCACTACCGCAAATGTCTGCTGTATTATTTGCCAAAGAAATAGACTTACAGAATGACGGTTTTAAGGAGATTTATGCGGTTATTAAAAGTCTTCAACCCCCTAAAAAATGTTATACTGTACTATTTAATGCTAAAACATATGCCTATATGGGTGCATTAGAACTCCCTCCCTATCAGACGATAGATGAAGTAGATACACTTATAGTAAGTCGGATTACAGGAGATAAAATTGACGATATGACGTTATTATTCAGAGAAAAACGAGATACTTCTTTAACAATATGGAACTCTACGTCTACTTTTGCACAAGGTAAAATGCGTTTTTTATATGATTATGAAGTACTAGAAGATGGACCTACCCGAAAAAAAATATCTTATGCTCTAATCAATGAAAAAAGTGAGCTTATCATTTACAATGAACGATTAGATAAAAAAGACTCCTGTGTATATGCTACGTATGATGTACGGGATTATATTGAAACAGGCTGGGTAAAACCTAAAACACATTTCTTTTTAACCAAGTGTTTTGCCTATCCAAGAGTAAAGGACAGAAATTCGGTATGGAACTCTAATTATATTTTAATGTCGCAGATTTATGGCGGTATGGAACGAAAAGGCGCAATGGAGTTCTATAAAAATCCTGAAAATACCAATAAAATCAATCAATTGAAGGCAAAATATAATTTTTAACCTCATTATTCATGTTTTATTATTTATTTAAGTGGTTAGACAAAGTAAAAGATGTACCAGGTACAGGTATATTTCAGTTTATCTCTGTACGTGCCGCAATGGCGGCTATTTTTGCTGTAATTATTTCCATGATATTCGGCAAATATGTAATTGCCTTTCTAAAAAAACACCAAATAGGAGAGATTATCCGTACTGATGGTCCTGAAAGCCATTTTTCCAAACAAGGCACACCTACTATGGGTGGGATTATCATTATTGCAGGAATTATTATTCCTGTATTGTTTTGGGCTAAATTAGAAAATTCATTCATTATTATGATGCTTATTTCTACGATTTTTATGGGGTTTATAGGTTTTTTAGATGATTATATCAAATTCAGACAAAAACGTAATCTACCTTTAAAGTACTTTGGTTTTATCAGTGCTAAGCGTGGCATGAAAAGCAGAGTAAAAGTGATTGGACAAGTAGGTTTAGGCTTGTTAATTGGGGCTACTTTATATTATAATCCTAACTTCAAAGATGAAATCAGAACCATTACCACTACGCCTTTTGTCAAAAATAATGAATTTGATTATGCTGATTTAATTCGGTTTATGGGTGCAGATTATCGCAAGTATGCATTTTTGGTATTTATTCCGATAATTATCTTTATTGTAACCGCTATCACAAACTCCGTAAACCTTACTGACGGCATTGACGGCTTAGCCGCAGGTACTTCGGCTATTGTAGGTACAACTTTGGGTATTTTTGCATATTTATCTGGAAACACCCTTATGGCAAAATATTTGGGTATAACATATATTCCTAATTCCGGAGAGATTGTGGTATTTATAGCCGCATTTGTGGGTGCATGTGTGGGCTTTTTGTGGTACAATACCTATCCTGCACAAATTTTTATGGGTGATACAGGAAGTTTGGCCTTAGGCGGTGGTATTGCGGCTGTTGTAATTTGCTTAAAAAAAGAACTTTTAGTCCCTGTACTGTGTGGAATTTTCTTTATAGAGTCTTTGTCTGTGGTTATTCAGGTAACATATTTCAAATACACAAAAAGAAAATATGGCGAAGGACGCAGAATATTTAAAATGTCCCCTTTACATCACCACTACGAAAAAGCAGGACTACCCGAACCCAAGATAGTATTTCGTTTTTGGGTGGTTACTTTATTTTGTTGTATTCTTGCTGTGATTTTACTCAAACTCAAATAAAACAACACATCAGTCTAATTTTCGGCGGGTAAACCACTTGTCGCTTAAAGTAACAGAAAAAATACATTTTACATATATCTCTTTAAGGTTTTGTTCAGGAAAGTACCCCCTAAAACCTATTTCTGCACTCAAATGTCCCCGAGAAAGATTTCTTTTTATGGGCAGACCTGTACCCAGAGTAGCCCCTACGGTAGTGATGGCACTGCTACTTTGTGAAGGTAAAAAATAATTCTGTTGCCAGAACAACCCAAAACGATAGTTTATGCGCTTTAAATAAGAACGAATACTCGTGTAATCAGGTATAATTTCTGCACCTACCGATATACGTATCATGTCCTTAAAGCGTTCATTTACGCCTAAATCATACTGCGACCAAGGTTGATATTGTATATCCAGTACAAAATTACGCCCTTTGATATTTTCTAATTCCCAACCTATACCGATTTTGAAAGGTGTAACCGTATTTTTTTGAGTAGTAATCAGTGTATCAGCTAAAGACGCATTATCATAAATAATATTACGTTTAGCTACTATGGTAGCAGGTAAAGTAGCGGATGCGCCTGTACGAAGTTGCCATCTACTATTGAGTTTTGCATCATAAATACTACCTATATTCCACGTTAAGCCTTGATAGTTGGTTTTTCTATACACCGTAGCATACTGAGCTTTTACACTATCATCAAAAAAGATACGTGCATTATTGCTAATAAAACCAAATAAATACCCTGTTTGTATGCCCACTGAAATATTCTTATGAACCTGAAACGCATTTCCAATAAATACTTCGGATATACCTCCCTTACCTTCATAACGCACCAGACTGTTAAACCCTGCATTGTCTACAGGTTGTTTTTGCTCTAACTGATACCCTGTTCGGCTGAATGGTTTTATGCCCATAGAGAAACAATATAATTTATTTGCAGGAAAAGCTAACTGAATTCCACTGATACCCGCATTAAACAAGCGATTATTGTCAATACTACTTTGTAAATACAGGTTTTGGGTAAATATACCCGTTTCTACCGTAGTAAATTTTAACCTTGCAGTGCTGGCAATATTCTGTGGATTCCAGTAAATAGTAGAAACTGAGGCTAAACCTCCTCCGCCCATAGCCGCATTTCTTGATGTATTAACCCCAAAAAGCTCTCCTAATCCATAACGCGAGTAGGGTGTCGTAAAATAATTCTGCGATACAATAAAGACAAACGGAAAAAACCCAAAAAACAAAGTAAAAAAGTGTTTTAACAACATAAATTTAAGCATGCTATATGTATTTTATACAAGTTTCTGCCAAGTACTCTAAACCTGTAAAAACCAAATTTTGCGTTGCAAAGGTATAAAGGTTTTTGTATCCTGCCAAATATTGCGATTCTCCCCCTGAGAAGAGAACAATGATTTGTTTAGTGTTTAATGTTTTGTTATAGCTTTCTATCATACCTTTTACTTCACAATATGTTGCGTGTATAATACCTGCATGTATAGCTTCGTCAGTTGTTTTGCCTATTGGTTCAGAAAAAGTTTCAGGTACAGATAATAAAGGCAATTTTACTGTAAAATGATGTATAGCTTGATAGCGCATATTTATCCCTGGTGAAATAGCCCCCCCAAGATATATTCCTTTATCTGTGAGTACTTCATACTTAATACACGTACCAAAATCTACAATAATTACACTTTGGTTAGGATACAACGAATATGCCCCTAATACAGACGCTAATCTATCTGAACCCAAAGTATGTGGTGTCTGATAAGCTATCTCTATGGGCAGGCAGATTTTTTTGCCCTCAAAAAAAAGTTCTCCATTTTCATTTAGTTTACAATGCAAAATAGGAATATTTTCGTATGAAACAAGCAGGTTTTGCAATTTTTCATCAGAATATCCTACATTAGAAAGTACTATAAAGTCAGGACAAAACAAAAAATTAGGTAAAATTTGATTATGTGGTGTAGTTTTTTTATCTATACAGGTATTTCCTTCAAAAAATCCATATTTGATGGCCGTATTGCCAATATCTATCAGTAAATACTTCATCTGTAAATTTATTTCAAAAATTGAGAAAATTTCTTTGTCTTACCACTTCATATAAAATTATTCCTGTGGCTACGCTTACGTTTAGTGAGGATATTTTTCCTTCCATATAAATTTTTCCTTGAATATCGCACATTTTAAGTAAAGATGGCTGTATTCCTTCTCCCTCTGAACCCATAATAATAGCCGTAGGTTGCATAAAATCAATATCATAAATATCCGTATTACCTTTTTCAGTACAAGCAACTATCTGCAAACCGCATTCTTTCAGATAGTTGACGGTATTTTTAAGGTTTTTTTCCCTGCATACAGGAATATGCAACAATGCCCCTGCTGAGGTTTTTACAGCTACACTGTTTATTTTTGCGCTATTCTGTACAGGTATAATGATAGCATGCACCCCTGCACAATGTGCCGTACGCGCAATAGCTCCAAAGTTATGTACATCTGTAATGCTGTCCAATATCAATACTAATGGTATTTTACCTAATTCAAATGTTTGAGTAATAATTTCTTCTAAATTTGCGTAACTAATTTCAGAAAGATACGCAATAATTCCCTGATGATTTTGGTTACGAGCTTCTTTTTCTATTTTAATCTCGGGAACGCGTTGTATCCATACTTCGCGTACTTTGGCAAGGGTAAATATTTTATCTAATGCTTCACTTTTTGCAGATTTATGTGAAAGTAGAATTTTATCTATGGTTTTGCCCGCTTCAAAGGCTTCTAGAATAGCATGATACCCAAAAATAACCTCATTTTTATCGCTCATTCTGCAAGTATAAGCATAGTATTGTATATTTGTTGCGTTTTAAGCAATTTTTGCCTTCATGATTCTTTACCCTAACTGTAAAATCAATCTGGGATTGCGCATACTCAATAAACGTCCAGATAATTATCATAACCTTGAAACGGTCTGTGTACCTATTGGTTGGTGTGATATTTTAGAAATTATACCTCACAACGATATTTATTTTACCGCACAAGGATTGCCTATTCAGGGAGATTGGGAAGAGAACCTTTGTGTAAAAGCACTTAAATTATTACAAAATGACTATCCTGACAAGGTAAAAGGCGCAAAAATTCACCTGTACAAACGCATACCTATGGGTGCAGGTCTAGGTGGGGGCAGTGCTGATGCGGCGTATACTCTTATGGCAATCAATCAACTATACAATTTGAATTTAAGCAAAATAAAATTAGAAAAATACGCACAACTTTTAGGTTCGGATACCGCTTTGTTTCTGTATAATTCCCCACAGTTTTGTTATGAACGAGGTGAAAAAACCCAGTGCCTCTCTCTTTCTATACCGTATCCTATTTTGGTGGTATATCCTGATATTCATTCAGATACCAAATTTGCCTATCAAAACCTTGTATATCAAAATCATGAAGGAAAAAGCCTTTTTAATGATGTTACTCAAATTCCTATTTTGCAATGGAGGTATTATATTCACAATGATTTTGAGCATTCTGTTGGAACGTTATATCCTCAAATTTTGATGCTCAAAGAGAAAATGTACCATTATGGTGCAATATATGCCAGTATGAGCGGAAGTGGTTCTGCGGTATATGGCATATTTCAAGACGCGTATTCCTTGAAAAAACTTGTACATGAACTGCCCGATACATTTTTGTATCATGTACAGAAAAATGTATAGATACTATTACCTAAAATTGATATGTAGTACCTTTTTATGATTTTGTAATTCTTTTTTGGGCGTGTCCTCACACGGCGTTTCGCTGCGCTCATGCGTGTGAGGTCGGCGTGCTGCGGGCTACGCTTCGCTACGGTGCTTTGCACCAAGCCTTACGGCTTGCCCTCCGCATGCCTCACGCAAACCATAAGAATTGACTATAAATTGATTTTTGCTCAATAGTCCAACAAAAGTTTATTTATCTGAATTATAACTTCTTAACTTTCTCACTAACAAAATATTGTATCGTGCTAAATATTTTTTGATTACTTTTGCAAAGTGATACCTTTCTATGCTGATATAAAAATAGGAGCAGTTTTTACCCCGTTAGAATGGGGGCTTTGGGCTGTGCGCAGATATAACCTCACACAAAAATGGTTGCAGGGGGCTACTATATTTGACCCTACCTGCGGCGAAGGACACCTTTTTGAAGCCCTCATTCTTGACGCTATACAAGCAGGTAAATCAGTACAAGAACTCCCTTTACATAATTTGTATGGCACAGAACTAAATGCAACTCTTTATCATAACTTACGTCATAAAATGCAGGTAAAATATCAGTGGAAAACAGATATTCAGAAAATATCCTGCCAGGACTTTTTTTTCTGTTCAGCAAAATCTTTTGATATTATTCTCGGCAATCCTCCATGGGCAACTTTCAATGATTTGCCTGAAAGTTATAAGCACATTGTCAAACCTCTTTTCATAAAGTATGGACTGGTGGAAAAAACTAATGAATTATTACTTGGTAACTCACGTATAGAATTAGCCGCCCTGATTGTTGTAAAAAGTATTGCAGAGCATCTCAATACCAATGGAGAAGCTATTTTTTTTATGCCCATGTCTATTTTACTCAATGATGGTGCAAACAAACAATTCCGAACTTATCAAGCACAAAATATAGACTTTGCTATTACTGAAATTCATGATTTTGTGGAGAAATCTATTTTTGAAGACGTAAAAACCCGTTATGGCGTAATTCATATTCAGAGAAACCAGAAAATGCAGTTTCCTGTACCTTATTATCAATTTGTAGAGAATTCATGGAAGGAATACTATGCCAAGCCTATTTTTCATAGCACAGACCCTTTGAGTATCATGCAAAATGAAACATGGACACAAGAACTTGCTCAAACTCCGAACATTGTTTTACCAAAACATGCTGTACCCCGCCAGGGAATCAATACTTGTGGCGCTAATGATATGTTTATTTTTGATGACTGTCAAGAAATTAACACTCATCTGGTATCCCTTTCTAATAAAAAACAGAAAAATATAGTACTCCCACGCGAATTTGTGTATCCGCTTTTAGTAAGCAAAAATTTTAACAGTGCGGCACATAATCAGGAAGTAAACAAATGGGTACTTTTGCCGTATCAGACCAATGGAAAACCCTTAGAACCCGCACAGACAGAACTTTATCCCGAACTGTATGATTATCTGCACTTCAAACGCCCGTTTTTAGCTTACCGAAGAGGAACTATAATAAATACATGGATAAAAAGAGGGTATTTCTGGGCATTGCTGGGTGTGGGCAGATACAGTTTCAAACCTTACAAAATAGCTTGGGAAGCCTATGGCAGAAAAGAGTTTAGACCCGTACTTTTTACAGGCAAATGGCAGGCAAATCAGTCTTTGCAGGCATATATTCCGTTAGACGAACCATATCAGGCGCAGCAGGTACTATGGCATCTTTCACAAGGTGTAATTGAAAAGTATCTACAATCTATGAACATGCAGGGTACAATGAACTGGGCGCAACCAGGTAAAATCAAACGGCTGATACAGTTTGAATAATGCTTTTCAAACTTTATTTTTTTATTTTTGTTACAAATGACAGACTACAACAGTTTTAAAAACTACCTTCGGTACGAAAAAAAGTACACCCAAAATACCATTCTTGCATACAGCAATGATATAGATCAGTTTATTAAATTTGTATTGCAAGACTATTCTGATGTACCAAAATATTTAGATGCGAATCATATTATTTTTCAGATAACGCACAGAGATGTAAGAAACTGGATAGCTCATCTTATAGAGAAAAAAATTGCGAGACGTTCTATAAGTAGAAAATTAGCTTCTGTGAGTGCTTTTTACAAATTTTACAAGCGCATGGGCTTATGCACACAAAATCCTACTGAAAAAATCACTCTTCCCCCTGCGGAGAAAAAAATCCCTGTTTTTATTCCTGAACAAGAAATCAAGTTTTTGTTAGACGAAGTAGAGTTTGGAGATGATTTTGAAGGTTTGCGGGACAGGGCAGTGCTGGAAGTACTCTATGGCTGTGGTCTGCGGTTAAGTGAGTGTACTTTTTTGCAAGTATCTAACCTTAACTTTGAAAAAAACGAACTGAAAGTGCTCGGAAAAGGCAAAAAAGAGCGTATTGTGCCTTTTAATGAAGTTGTAGCCTCAGCTTTGCAAAGGTACATTGAAAAAAGAAATCATATATTACAAGAATGTTCTGTACAGACAGAAAATCTATTTATCCGTAGAAATGGACTTGCTGTATATCCGAAACTAATCTACCGTACTGTAAAATATTATCTTACTCATTTACAAAGCATAACTAAAACTAATCCACATATTTTAAGACATACTTTTGCCACACACCTGCTTAATCAGGGAGCGGATATTTATACTATCAAAGAACTGCTGGGACACAGTTCCTTAAATGCAACCCAAATGTATACCCACAATTCCATAGAACACTTAAAAAAAGCCTTTCAGAACTTCCACCCACGCGCAAACAAAGAAAAAAAATGAAAATAATATCCGTATGATGTTAATTTTATTTTACATGACTGCATGTATCAGTTTTTTTATTATTTTTGCTGTTCATGAAAGCAAAAGCAGCTTTATTCTGTTTTGTATTTTTAACTGCACTTAACAGTATTGCCCAAAAAAACAGTATTAAAATAGTAGGGTCTGAAATTATGCGTCCTTTTATTCAGAAACTAGCAGACGTATATATGAAAAAAAACCCTAAAGTCAAAATTATTATAGACGGCGGACATACTAATGTAGGTATTCTACAACTCTCTGCTGGTACAGATGTAGACCTAGTCATGTCTTCCCGTTCTTTAAGAGAGTATGAACTCATACAACTGAACCTTAGAAACGGTTTTCCTCCTTATCAGATTCCTGTGGCTATGTCTTGTTTGGCAATATTTGTACACCCCAGCAACCCCGTAAAAGCTCTTTCCTTTGAAGACTTGATTAAAATATATGCTGACGAGGCCCCTAACTGGAAAGATTTTGGTGGTGCAGACGCCCCTATAAAGCCCTATTCTTTGTCTTCTTACAGAGGTACATTCTTGTACTTTAAGAAAAATATTCTTGATGGCAGAAGATTAGGAAACAACGTAATAGAAGTAGACAGTACTGACCTTATGCTCCCTGAACTCATAAAAAATCCTTCTACTATTGGCTATGGTTCTCCCGATTATGCCAAAAACAAACCCATAAAAGTCTGTGCTATTAAAACACACAAAGACTCTACTGCTTATTTGCCTACGTATGAAAATGCTGTAAACGGGCATTATCCTGCTACACGAAATCTTTTTCTGATATGCAGGGAACAGCCCACAGGAGTTTTAAGAGACTTCATGCAATGGGTACTTACTCCCGAAGCTCAGAAATTATTACTAGACTTCGGTGTATTTCCTGTACGCCCAGTAGACTAAAAAAAATAGCAATCAAAAAATATTTGCAAATCATAAAACTGTTTTCTATTTTTGTATCCTAACTGAATTAAGTATATGAAATTCATTGTATCATCACAATTGTTGTACAAGCATATCAACTATGTAAGCCGTGTAGTGCCAAGCCGCCCTGTATTGCCTATTCTGGAATACTTTCTCTTTGAACTCCACGAAGGTCAGCTTACCATTACAGCCACAGACCTTGAAGTAACCATGACTACTTCTCTGCCCGTAGAGTCCAAGGATTCAGGTAAAATTGCTGTAAAAGCTAAAATTATTACCGACACTCTGTCAAAACTACCTGAACAACCTATTACTATTAAGTTTGATGCAGAAACCCGCGCAGTAGAAATCAACTCTGATAGTGGAAAATACAAACAAGTAGGTGAAAATCCGGAAGATTATCCTCAACCGCACAGTATAGAAAATGGTATTCAGGTACAAATGCCCGCTGTGCTTTTATCCAAAGGAATTAACAGTACTATTTTTGCTGTAAGCAAAGATGATATGCGCCCTGCCATGATGGGAGTGCTTTTTCACTTTACACCGCAGGGTGTAAGTTTTGTTGCCACAGACGCACACTGTCTTGCCCGCTATACTTTTTCGGATATTACAACCTCAGACGAGTACAGAATTATTATTCCGGAGAAAGCGCTTGCTATTCTTCAGAAAGTATTACAGTCCTCAGAGAACAGTATAGTAAGTGTAGAATTTAACCAAAGCAGTGCTGTTTTTTATCTTGATGGTACACGTATGAACTGTCGTCTGATAGAAGAACGTTTCCCTGATTATCAAAACGTAATTCCCGTAGATACTCCCAACCATGTTACTATCAATACGGACTCCTTCATCAAAGCCCTTAAATTGGTTTCTTTGTATTCCAATGCACATACGCATCAAATTCGCTTAAAGATACAGGGAAATATGCTTACCATGAGTGCAGAAGACCTTGACTTTGCTAACGAAGCCTCAGAATATATCCCCTGCGGACATGAAGGCGAAGATATGGAAATTGGATTTAATGCTAATATGTTATTGAGTGTTATTTCTAACATTCCATCTAAAGAAACAACATTGATGATGTCTACACCAAACAGAGCTTGCTTAGTTGTGCCTACAGAAAATGATGCCAACGAGAACTTGCTCATGCTTATCATGCCTGTTATGTTAGCAAGCCCTGCCTACTAATAAATAAAACTACATATGCTACTCTCGGGCGTCCGGCAAGTTTACAAAAACAAACACCGGGCGTTCTTTTTTATATTCCCACAACTTTCGTTCATACAACCTGCTTTATAGGTAAATTCGTATCATTCTGTTTATCTTTGTTTTATGAAAAACCTTCCTATTAGCATTAACACACTAGAAAAGATTATCAAAGGTAACTTTGTGTATGTGGACAAGACAAAGTTTGTGTACAAACTCATTAAAAACTACCAATATTATTTTCTCTCCCGCCCACGAAGATTTGGCAAATCTTTATTTTTAGATACGATAAAATGCGTTTTTGAAGGCAAAAAAGAACTTTTTCAAGGTTTATACATTTACGATAAATGGAATTGGGAACAAAAATATCCTGTAATTAAAATAGATTTTGTGGGGGGGAATTTTACTAGTCCTGAACAAGTAAAAAACAGATTACAAGAAAATTTGCAGGAAATTA